>NZ_JAYRTX010000085.1:0-14703 GCF_041919395.1 Albidovulum sp. | reverse complement strand
GCGGCGGCGGCGGTCTGGCGGTCGCGCGACGGGGGAAGGACATGGAAGGACCTGCGCGAGGGGCTGCCGCAGAAGGGCTGTTACTTCACTGTCCTGCGCCAGGCCATGGCCGGCGATGCACGCGATCCCGCCGGGCTCTACTTCGGGACCAACTCCGGCTCGGTCTTCGCCAGCCGGGACGAGGGCGAGAGCTGGGACGAGATCGCCCGCCACCTGCCGACGATCCTCGCGGTCGAGGTACTGGACAGGGGCTAGGTGCGGACGGCAACTCCCGTCGGGCGGAGTGGCTGCGCCCCTTTGGCGCGGACGGGGGCGCCGACCTTGCGATCATGGACGAACTCGGGCATGTCGCGACGAGCGGGCATCCAGAGGGTTTCCGTCCATTCCTCGCAGCGGCGCCGGGGAGGGTGCCGGTTGCGGCCGACGGGGCCGCCTGATCGACCGAGAAGTCAGCCGGGAGCGCGTCATGACGACCCCCTGCATCATCTGCGTGGCTATCACCGGCAGTCTGCCGACGAAGGCCGACAACCCCGCCGTGCCGATCTCGGTCTCCGAACAGGTCGAAAGCACGCAGGAAGCGTTCGAGGCGGGCGCCGCCATCGCCCATTGCCACGTCCGCGACGACGAGGGCCGGCCGACCTCCGACCCCGAGCGGTTCGCCCGGCTGGTGGAGGGACTTCGGCAGCACTGCCCCGGCATGATCGTCCAGCTCTCGACCGGCGGGCGTTCCGGCGCCGGGCAGGCGCGGGGCGGGATGCTGCCGCTCAGGCCGGACATGGCCAGCCTCGCCGTCGGCTCGAACAACTTCCCGACCCGGGTCTACGAGAACCCGCCCGACCTCGTCGACTGGCTGGCCGCCGAGATGCTGGAATACGGCGTGAAGCCCGAGATCGAGGCCTTCGATCTCTCCCACATCCTCAAGGCGCACCAGATGTGGCAGGCGGGTCAGATCAGGGACCGGCCTTATGTCCAGTTCGTCATGGGCGTGAAGAACGCCATGCCCGCCGACCGCGATGTCTTCGACTACTACATCCGCACGGTCAGACGGCTTTTCGGCGAGGACGCGCCCTGGTGCGCCGCCGGGATCGGGGCGAACCAGATCGTGCTGAACGAGTGGGCGATAGCGTTGGGCGGCCATGCCCGGACGGGGCTCGAGGACAACGTGCGGCTCGACCGCGACCGGCTCGCGCCCTCCAACGCCACGCTGGTGCGGCGGGTGGTGGAACTGTGCGGGCGATACGGGCGCCCTGTTGCTGACTGGCGGACGGCCCGCGTTATCCTCGCGCTTGGCGCGGGGACGACCGAGAACCCGCGATGAAGAACGACCGGGGTCCCGGGCGGGAGGCGGTCGCGCCGGTGGCCATCACCGTTTCCGTCACCTCGTTGGTTTCGACGCTGCCAAACGGCCGGCGGACCTGCCCCGAAAAAGGCATTCCGTCCATCGCGTTGTGACCGGAGATGGTGGGCGACCCTGGAATCGAACCAGGCATGAGTCTCCTCGGCGGAGTTACAGTCCGCTGCCGCACCTTGCAGCACGTCGCCCACTGGCGCGGTCAATACGCACGGCGGCAAGGGGCGTCAAGGACGAAAATCCCGGGCGCCGGGGCTTGTTCTCTCGCGCGCGCCGGCGCATTCTCGCGCCCCTTCGGGACGGAGATCGGGACGATGAAGAAACCCGCCTGGGTGATCGAGAAGGAGCGCGCGCGGCGCGCTGCGGCGGCCGAGACGGTGTGGCTCTTCGGACTTCATGCGGTGCGCGATGCGCTGATGAATCCGCGGCGGGAGAAGCTGCGGCTCGTGCTCACCAAGAATGCCGCCGACCGGCTGGGCGAGGCGCTGGCGGCGGGCGCGATCCTGCCCGAGATCGTCGATCCCCGGAAGTTCGACGCGCATGTGCCGCTTGGTCCGGAGAGCGTTCACCAGGGCGCGGCGCTCGAGGTGAAGCCGCTCGCCTGGGGGTCTCTTGACGCGGTCTGTGCGGGGGGCGAAGGCCGCGCGCTGGTCGTCCTGCTCGACCGGGTGACCGATCCGCACAACGTGGGCGCCATCCTGCGCTCGGCCGAGGTCTTCGGGGCGCGCGCCGTCATCGCACCCGCCCGCCATTCCGCGCCCGAGACGGGCGCGCTCGCCAAGACTGCGAGCGGCGCACTGGAGCGCCAGCCCTATCTCCGCGTCGGCAACCTTTCCGAGGCGATGGAGCGCCTGCGGGACATGGGCTATGTTCTTCTCGGCCTCGACGGGGCGGGCAAGCTGACCCTTGCCGAGGCCATGGCGGAGCGCGGCGATCGGCCCGTCGCGCTGGTCCTCGGCGCCGAGGGGCCGGGGCTGCGTGAGAAGACGCGCGAGACCTGCGACCGACTGGTGCGGATTCCCTGCGCCGGCGGCTTCGGCTCGCTCAACGTCTCGAACGCGGCGGCGGTCGCGCTCTACGCGGCGGCGGCTGACTGAGCGCTCGCACCCGCGCACGCTTCATCACGGTTGCGGGAGGCCCCTTTCACCGCCGGGGCGGCGGTGGCATCTTTGCCCGCGATGCCGGACACCGTGTCGGGGTTTCGCCGGAAAGGACGCCACATGACGCTCACTCGCCGCAGCCTCCTTGCCGTTGCGCTCATGATCCCGGTTGCGGGGACCATCCTGCGGCCCGCACTGGCGCGCGAGCCGGAAATCTATGCGCCCGGCGGGGTCGCCCTCCAGGGGTACGATCCCGTGGCCTATTTCACCACCGGCAAGCCGGTGAAGGGCAGCCCCGACCATGCGTTGATGTGGCGCGGCGCCACCTGGTATTTCGCGAGCGCCGAGTCGCAGGAAGCGTTCGAGATGAACCCTCAGGCCTATGCGCCTCAATACGGCGGCTACTGCGCCTATGCGATGACGAAGGGCGCGATCTCGCCGACCGCGCCCGAAGCCTTTGCTGTGGCCGGCGGGCGGCTCTATCTGACCTATTCGACCGAGGTCAGGGCGATCTGGGAGGAGGACATCGACGGCAATGTCGCGCTGGCGGATCTGCACTGGCCGGAGGTTATGAACAAAAAGTGATCACAAAATTGGGCGTGGGCCTTTCACCTTGCCGTCACAGTTCTAAATCAGAATAGCGAAGCACGGGTTCGGAACACCCGCGCTTCAATTCACTGTCCCTCGTTCCGCACTGGCGCCCGGCCCTTGGTTCGGGCGCCTTTTTCTGTCAGGTTTCCGCACATGAATGCGATTTCCGACGATACGCTCCGCGACATCCTCAGAACCACCCGCGTGATCGCCGTCGTGGGGGTCTCGCCGAATCCGGTTCGGCCATCCTTCTACGTCGCCCGCTATCTCCTGCTGAAGCGCTTCCGGGTGATCCCGGTCAATCCCGGCCATGCCGGGGAGGAGATCCTCGGCCAGCGGGTCCACGCCGACCTCGCCTCGATCCCGAAGGACGCGCGTGTGGACATGGTGGACATCTTCCGGCGTTCAGACGCCGTGCCCGAGATCGTCGAGGAGGCGCTGCGCGAGTTGCCGGACCTCCGGACGATCTGGATGCAGATCGGCGTGCAGCACCCGGACGCCGCGGCGCGGGCGGAGGCCGCGGGCATGAGGGTGGTGCAGAACCGGTGCCCGAAGATCGAGTACCAGCGGCTTTTCGGCGAACTCAGGATGGGCGGTTTCGCGACCGGCGTGATATCCGCGAAGCTCTGAGACGCGGCCGCCGCCGGCAGGGGGGCGGCCCCTCGGCGGGAAGCGCGGGCGGCCGCGGGCCCGGACGACGACACGTTCCCGGCCGCTCTCAGCCCCGCGCTGCCTTCTCGGCGAGCCCCGAGATGCCTTCCCGGCGGGCAAGTTCCGCCTCCACCTCTGCGAGCGTCACATCGCGCGCCGCGAGCATGACGAGGAGGTGGTAGAGCACGTCCGCGGCCTCGGCGGTGAGCCGCGCGCGGTCGCCCCTGACCGCCTCGATGATCGCCTCGACGGCCTCCTCGCCGAACTTCTCGGCGCATTTCTCGGGCCCCTTGGCGAGGAGTTTCGCGGTCCAGGAGGTGTCGGGATCGGCACCCTTGCGGGCGGCGATGGTGGCGGCGAGCCTCTGGATCGGGTTCATGTCAGCCTCACGGGGATGCCGGCCGCAGCCATGTGTTGCTTCGCCTCGCGGATCGTGTAGGTGCCGAAGTGGAAGATCGAGGCGGCCAGAACGGCGACGGCGTGCCCCTCCGTGACGCCCTCGACGAGATGGTCGAGCGTGCCGACGCCGCCGGAGGCGATCACGGGAACGTCCACCGCGTCGGCGACGGCGCGGGTGAGGGGGATGTTGAAACCAGCCCGCGTGCCGTCGCGGTCCATCGAGGTCAGGAGGATCTCACCCGCGCCCTTGGCCGCGACCGTCCTCGCGAACTCCACCGCGTCGATGCCGGTGGGCTTGCGGCCGCCGTGGGTGAAAATCTCCCACCGGCCCGGTTCAACCGTCTTGGCGTCGATGGCGACGACGATGCATTGGCTGCCGAAACGGTCGGCGGCTTCGGCCACCACGCCGGGATCGGCGACGGCGGCGGAGTTGAAGCTGACCTTGTCGGCCCCGGCGAGGAGGAGGGCGCGCACATCCTCATGGCTGCGCACCCCGCCGCCGACGGTCAGCGGGATGTAGCACTGTTCGGCCGTGCGGGTGACGAGGTCATACATCGTGCCGCGGTTTTCATGCGTGGCGTGGATGTCGAGAAAACAAAGCTCGTCCGCGCCAGCCGCGTCATAGGCCTTGGCCGCTTCTACGGGGTCGCCAGCGTCGATCAGGTTGACGAAATTCACGCCCTTGACCACGCGGCCATCGGCCACGTCGAGGCAGGGGATGATGCGGGTCTTGAGCATTCCGTTTCAATGCCGCGCGACGGAAGGAAAGGCAAGCGTCGGAGCTGGCGCCTGATGGAGGAGAACTGCTCGGCACGATCGGTTTGGGCTTGCCAAATACCTCGGACAAGCTTTCCTGGCGGTATGGCAAAACTCGTTCTATTGCATCGGACGGATTCGATCTATGACGACGAGCCGGACCGGGTCTACGATTTCCCACGCAGTTACCTTTCCGCGATGCAGGAGGGCAGGGGCGATTGGGTAGTCTATTACGAGCCTGTAAAGGCCGGTACGCGCGGATATTTTGCGGCGGCAAAGATTAGGGACGTTGTCGCGAAGCCGGGGGTAGAAGGACGGTTTCTCGCCCGGATCGAGCCAGGAAGCTATATCGAGTTCGACAAGCCTGTGGAGCGCCTGCGCGACGGCCGCCCGTTTGAGACCGCACTCGCCCATCCCGACGGGCGCCCAAAAATCCGGTGGGGTGCAACAGTCGGCGGTGCGCCGATTGCCGGACCACGAGTTTGAGGCGATTGTCGCTGCGGGACTGCCAGCGCTTTCGGGAACGTTGCACTGGATGTTCGACCGAGGACTCCTGTCTGTCGCTGACGACCACTCGATTCTTGTGTCGCGCAACAAGGTGCCGCACGAGGTGGTTGACCGTCTTATCGTGCCCGACGGCAAGATGTGTTTGCCTGCGGATTGGCGGGACCATCCCCACCCGGAAAACCTGCGCTGGCACCGCGAGAATGTCTTCGGCCAAGTGAGTGTCGATGAACCGATGCCTTGGGGATGATCGGAAGAGCCAATCGACTTGCCAGGTTGCTGCCAGGAGGGCGCTGCCCTCCCGGGCTATCCGGGCAACGAAGAAACTCAGCCGGAGAGGACTTCCAGCGCCTGCCTGAGCTCGATCGCCCCGTCGTAGAGCGCCCGGCCCGAGATCGCGCCGGCGATGACGCCGGTGTCGCGGAGCGCCACGAGGTCGGCGAGCGAGGAGACGCCGCCGGACGCGATCACGGGTACCGATACCGCTCGCGCGAGCGCCTCGGTCGCGGCGATGTTCGGCCCCTTCATCGCGCCGTCGCGCAGGATGTCGGTGTAGATGATCGCGGCGACGCCGGCATCCTCGAAGCTTTTCGCGAGATCGGTGACGAGGATGTCGGTCTCCTCGGCCCAGCCCTTGGTCGCCACCTTGCCATTGCGCGCGTCGATCCCAACGGCAACCTTGCCGGGGAAGGCGGCGGCGGCCTCGCGCACGAGGGCGGGGTTTTCCACCGCGACGGTGCCGAGGATGACACGCGCGAGGCCCTTCGCCAGCCACGCCTCGATCGTCGCCATGTCGCGGATGCCGCCGCCGAGTTGGGCGGGAACCCTGACGCGGGCGAGGATCGCCTCGACGGCCGCGGCGTTCACCGGAGCACCCGCGAAGGCGCCGTTCAGGTCGACGAGGTGCAGCCATTCGCAGCCTGCCGCCTCGAACTTCGCCGCCTGCGCGGCGGGGTCGTCGCCGAAGACGGTGGCCTTGTCCATCTCGCCGTGCAGCAACCGCACGCACTGGCCGTCCTTGAGGTCGATGGCCGGGTAGAGGATCATTGCGCCTTCCTTGTTCGTGCCGCCTCTTGCCACATGAGCGGGCCGAATGCAAAGGCGTCCAACGTCACGTCACTCTGGACGCGACGGGGCAGTTCTCCGATGATCTTCGGGAGTGTCAGGGAGGACATCGGACATGAGGAATCTGACGATCGCGGCGGCTTTCATCCTGACGGCGGGCATGGCCATGGCCGATCCGGTGGAGGGTGTCTGGCAGACCGAGCCGGATGACGGCGCCTATGCCCAGATCACGATTTCACCCTGCGGCGAGAGGCTCTGCGGCGTGATCTCTGCCGCGTTCAACGACGACGGCTCGCCACGGCAGAGCGAGAACCTCGGCAAGCAGATCGTCTGGGACATGCAGCCGACCGGGGACGGAAGCTATGGCAACGGCAAGATTTGGCGCCCGTCGAACGGCAAGACCTACAAGTCGAAGATGGCGCTTTCGGGCAACCGGCTGAAGGTGTCGGGCTGCATCGGGCCGATCTGCCTTGGCCAGAACTGGACCCGCGTGAAGTGACGCCTCAGGGCGCCCAGCCGAGGAAGTTGGCGATCAGCCTGAGGCCGACGGCCTGGCTCTTCTCCGGGTGAAACTGGGTGCCGAGGATGTTGTCCCTGCCCACGATGGCCGTGATCGGCCCGCCATAGTCGCAATGCGCGACGAGGTGGCCGGGGTCCGCGACGCGGAAGTGGTAGGAGTGGACGAAATAGGCATGATCGCCGGTCCCGATCCCGGCGAGCACAGGGTGCGGCCGGTCAATCACGAGGTCGTTCCAGCCCATGTGCGGCACCTTCAGCCGCCGGTCGGCGGGATCGATGCGCACCACATCGCCGCCGATCCAGTCGAAGCCCGGCGTTTCGCGATATTCGAGCCCGCGCGTGGCCAGCATCTGCATCCCGACGCAGATGCCGAGGAAGGGGCGGGCGCGCAGCGTCACCGCCTCCTCCATCGCCTCGAAGAGTTCCGTGGCGCCTGACAACGCCGCCCGGCATGCCGGGAAAGCTCCGTCGCCGGGCAGGACGATCCGGTCGGCCCGCGCCACGTCCTCGGGCCGCGAGGAGACGAGGACGGCACCCGCGCCGGTCTCGGCCGCCATCCGCTGGAAGGCCTTCTCGGCCGAGTGGAGGTTGCCGGACTCGTAGTCGACGATGACCGTGAGGCTCACAGCGCCCCCTTGGTCGAGGGCAGGCTGCCCTCAGAGCGGGGATCGGGTTCCAACGCCATGCGAAGCGCCTTGGCCACGGCCTTGAACGCGGCCTCGGCGAGGTGGTGGCTGTTCACGCCGTGGACCTTGTCCACATGGAGCGTGATGCCCCCATGGGTGGAAAGCGACTGGAAGAACTCCCGCACGAGTTCGGTATCGAAGCGGCCGATCTTCGCGGTCGGGAAATCGAGGTTCCAGACGAGGTAGGGCCGCCCGGACAGGTCGAGCGCGCAGGCCACCTGCGCGTCGTCCATGGCAAGCGCGAAGTGGCCGTAGCGGCGGATGCCGCGCTTGTCGCCGAGCGCCTTTGCCAGCGCCTGGCCGAGTGCGATGCCGGTATCCTCGACCGTGTGGTGATCGTCGATGTGCAGGTCGCCCTTCGCGGTGACCTTGAGGTCGATCAGCGAATGGCGCGCGAGCTGGTCGAGCATATGGTCGAAGAACCCCACGCCCGTCTGGTTCGCATAGCTGCCGGTTCCGTCGAGATCGATCTCGACCGCGATTTCGGTTTCCGCCGTCTTCCGCGTGATCGTCGCCTTGCGCATCGCTCCGCCCCTTCGCTTCGGCCGCGTTATAGGCGGCGGGCCGGTCCAGTTCCAGCGTGGCGCCGCGAAAATCGGCCGCTGTCACATCGCTGCCGAAGAACGCGAAAGGGCCACCCGAAGGTGGCCCCGTCCGATCGCCGATGGCGAGATATTGGAGCGGGCGATGAGATTCGAACTCACGACCCTAACCTTGGCAAGGTTATGCTCTACCCCTGAGCTACGCCCGCATCCTTGGGTGAAGGGGGATTTATAAAGTCTCACGGGCGGCTGCAAGGGGGAAAATCGGCACGGCCTGCAGAATCTTGGCAGTCCGCGCGGGCGGGGCGTCGCCGCGGTCGTGGCCGGCGAGGGCGGAGCCTGCAGGGGGCGCGTTGTGCCGTAGGAGGCGCCGCGGGCGATTCGCCCATAAGTTGATCTGCACAGTGTAACGCCCTGTTGTTGATTGGAAAAATGGTTACCCGAATCCTAATAGCAGGTGGATCGGCGTCCAAACGGGTCTGGCAGGCCTCAATTAAGGATCGGGGCGAAATAGTGCCGCAAGTTGGTCGCGATCATGTCAGAATAAGGGCGAATTCCGGCTGCGATATGGGGTCATCGCCTGTCAGGCAGGGCCCGCGCCGCAAGGGCGCCCAGATCGGAAAGGACAAGCCCCATGTTCATGCAGAATGCCACCACCTTCCGCGCCGCCGAGAAGGTCGCGCTGTCGCTCACCGGGCTGAACCTCGCGCCCGATGCCTGTGCCCCGGGCCTTCTCGCCGGCAGCCTCGTCGAAACAGAGGCCGGCTGGCGCCCGGTGGAGCGTCTGATGCGCGGGATGCGCGTGGCCACCTGGGACGGAGGGTTCAGCCCGGTCGCGCGGGTGGAGCGCCAGCACCTGTGGCCCGCGGCCGAGGTCGAGGTGATCCATGTGCCGGGCGGCGCTCTCGACACCTGCGCGGAGTTCAGCCTGCTGCCGGGCCAGTGCGTCTTCATCGCTTCGGCAGTGGCCGAGGAGGTCCTCGGGACTGGTGGCGCATTGGTCCCGGCCGCGGCTCTCGTCGGTCACTTCGGGATCACCCGCCGGCGGCTTTTCCGCCGCGCCGAGGTTCTGACCCTGCGCTTTGCCTCCGAGGAGATCGTCTATGTCAACTCCGGCGCGCTCATTCACTGCGCGGCGGGGGACGCCGAGGAGCGGCCGGCTTCGGTCCGCCCGGATCACTTCGAGATACTCGGCGAGGACCGGGCGCAGTCGATGCTGGCGCTGATCGCTACGGGCGCGATGACCACCGCCGGCATTGCGCGGGCCGCCTGATAGCCTGTGGCCGGGAAGTCCGGCGGGGGCCGGCAGACTCCCGCCCGCGCCGCCCGTCATGGCCGGCGGCTTCGAAAGACGGCGGCGGGGGTTTCTTCGCCGCGACCGGCGAATCCGCCGAGGATTCGGGCCTCGATTTCGCCGCATGACGGGATAACGGCGCCGGCCGGGGGCGCGGCGCAGAGATTGGCAGGCTCGGGCGCCGATTCCTCGTCGCGGAGCAGGCGAGCCATCCGGTGCGCGCGATCCTCCAGCAGCCCGAGCTGGCGGTCGAGCCGGTCGATGCAGATACGCTCGATGGCGGACCCCTCGCCCAGCCACAGGAGCGAGCCGCGCAGATTGCCGAGCGTCAGGATCACATCCTCCACCAGGAAGGACTCAAATGCGGCCCGCACGGCATCCTCCGCCGGGACCGGTGCCGGTCGTGTCATGGACCACCCCTTCATTTCCCCGGGGCGAGGCTAGTCACCGGCGCGCTAACAAACCGCGAATCCGGGCCCCGGCACGCGGTCAGGGATCATTCCAATTCGATCAAGAGGTCCTTGGCGTCGATCTGGCTGCCGGCGTGGACGTGGATCGCCTTCACGGTCGCGGGCCGGTCGGCATGAAGGCCGGTTTCCATCTTCATCGCCTCGATGGTGAGGAGAAGGTCGCCAGCGTGGACTTTCTGCCCCGGCGTCACGGCGACAGAGGCGACCGAGCCCGGCATCGGCGCACCGATGTGATGCGGATTGCCCTCTGCGGCCTTCGGCCGCGCGGCGGTCTGGGCCTTCGCCAGGCGGTTCGGTATGCGGATGACGCGGGGCTGGCCGTTCAGTTCGAAGAAGACCTTCACCTCGCCCTGGTCGTCGGTCTCGCCGACGGCCTGGAGCCGGATTTCCAGCGTCTTGCCGGGGTCGATCTCGGCCGAGATCTCCTCGCCAGGCTCCATGCCGTAGAAGAAGGTCTTCGTCGGCAGGGTGCGCACCGGGCCGTAGATGCGGTGCCGGCCCATGTAGTCGAGGAAGACCTTGGGATACATGAGATAGCCGTTCAGGTCCTCGTCGTCGATCCTGAAGCCCATGAGGTCCTTCGAGACCTGGGCGCGCGTCGCTTCCAGATCGACGGGCGGCAGGTGCTTGCCGGGCCGTTCGGTGTTCGGCTTCTCGCCCTTCAGCACCTTCGCCACGATGGCCTCGGGGAAACCGCCAGGCGGCTGGCCGAGATTTCCCTTCAGCATGTCCGCCACGGATTCGGGGAAGGCGACGTCGACCGCGGGGTCCTCCACCTCGGCACGCGTCAGCCCTTGCGCCACCATCATCAGCGCCATGTCGCCGACGACCTTCGACGAGGGCGTGACCTTGACGATGTCGCCGAACATCCGGTTGGCGTCGGCATAGGCCTGCGCCACCTCGTGCCAGCGGTCCTCGAGACCCAGCGAGCGGGCCTGCGCCTTGAGGTTGGTGAACTGGCCGCCCGGCATCTCGTGCAGGTAGACCTCTGACGCCGGTGCCTCGAGCCCGGACTCGAAGGCGCGGTACTGGTGGCGCACGCCTTCCCAGTAGTTCGAGATCTGGCGGATGGCCGCGATGTCGAGCCCGGTATCCCGCTCAGTGTGGGCGAGCGCCTCGACGACGGAGCCGAGGCAGGGCTGCGAGGTTCCGCCCGAGAAGGCGTCCATCGCGGCATCGACGGCGGCGACGCCCGCATCGGCGGCGGCGAGGATCGTCGCGCCGGCGATGCCGGAGGTGTCATGGGTGTGGAAGTGGATCGGCAGGCCCACCTCTTCCTTCAGCGCCCTGAAGAGGACCCGGGCCGCAGCCGGTTTCAGCAGCCCCGCCATGTCCTTCAGCCCGAGTACGTGGGCGCCCGCCTGGCGCAGGGACTTGCCCATGCTCACATAGTACTTGAGGTCGTATTTCGCCCGGTCGGGATTCAGGATGTCGCCGGTGTAGCAGATTGCGGCCTCGCAGACCTTGTTCTGGTCGATCACCGCGTCCATGGCGACGCGCATGTTCTCGACCCAGTTCAGGCTGTCGAAGACGCGGAACACGTCGATGCCCGTGGTCGCCGCCTGTCGGACGAACTCGCGCACGACGTTGTCGGGATAGTTGGTGTAGCCCACGCCGTTCGAGGCGCGCAGAAGCATCTGCGTCATCAGGTTCGGCATCGCCCGGCGCAGGTCGCGCAGGCGCTGCCAGGGGCATTCCTGCAGGAAGCGGTAGGCGACGTCGAAGGTCGCGCCGCCCCAGCACTCGACGCTGAAGAGCTGCGGCAGGTTCGCCGCGTAGGCCGGCGCGACCCGGATCATGTCGATCGAGCGCATCCGCGTCGCCAGGAGCGACTGGTGGCCGTCGCGCATCGTCGTGTCGGTCAGGAGGAGCTTCTTCTGCGCCGCCATCCAGTCCGCCACCGCCTGCGGGCCCTTCTCTTCCAGAAGGTTCCGCGTGCCGGGGGCGGGCGCCGCGCGGAGCGCCGGCGGCTTCGGCGCGCGCGCCTCGGCCGGCGGCTTCGGCCGCCCGGCGGTCTCCGGGTGGCCGTTCACGGTGATGTCGGCGATGTAGGTCAGGATCTTCGTCGCCCGGTCGCGGCGCTTGCGGAAGGCGAAGAGGTCGGGCGTCGTGTCGATGAATTTCGTCGTGTAGGTGTTGCCGAGGAAGGTCGGGTGCTTCAAGAGGTTGATCACGAAGTCGATGTTGGTGGAGACGCCGCGGATGCGGAACTCCCTCAGCGCCCTGTCCATCCGCGCGATCGCCTGCCCGGGCGTCGGCGCCCAGGCCGTGACCTTGACGAGAAGCGAGTCGTAGTAGCGGGTGATCACGCCCCCCGCATAGGCGGTGCCGCCGTCGAGCCGGATGCCCATCCCGGTGGCCGACCGGTAGGCGGTTATCCGGCCGTAATCGGGGATGAAGCTGTTCTGCGGGTCTTCGGTGGTGACCCGGCACTGGAGGGCGTGGCCGCGCAGATGGATGTCGTCCTGATCGGCCACGCCCGTGGCTTCGGCGAGTGTCCGGCCCTCGGCGATCTTGATCTGGGCCTGGACGATGTCGATACCCGTCACCTCCTCGGTCACGGTATGCTCGACCTGGACGCGGGGGTTCACCTCGATGAAGTAGAAGGCCCCGGTGTCCATATCCATCAGGAACTCGACCGTGCCCGCGCATTCGTAGCCGACATGGGCGCAGATGCGCCGGCCGAGTTCGCAGATCTCGGCGCGCTGGGCGTCCGAAAGGTAGGGCGCCGGCGCGCGCTCGACAACCTTCTGGTTGCGTCGCTGAACGGTGCAGTCGCGTTCGTAGAGGTGGTAGATCGACCCGTGCTTGTCGCCGAGGATCTGCACCTCGACATGGCGGGCGCGCAGGATCATCTTCTCGAGGTAACCCTCGCCGTTGCCGAACGCGGCCTCGGCCTCGCGCCGTCCCTCGCGGACCTTCTCGACAACCTCGTCCGGCCCGTTGATCGGTCGCATGCCCCGGCCGCCGCCGCCCCAGGACGCCTTGAGCATCAGGGGGTAGCCGATGGCCGCCGCATCGCGCTTGATCGCGTCGAAATCGTCGCCGAGCACTTCGGTCGCCGGGATCACCGGCACGCCGGCCGCGATAGCCACGCGCCGGGCGCTCGCCTTGTCGCCGAGCGCGCGCATCGTCGCCGCCCTGGGGCCGATGAAGGTGATGCCGGCCGCGTCGCAGGCCTCGACGAAGTCGGGGTTTTCGCTCAAAAGCCCGTAGCCCGGGTGGATCGCGTCCGCGCCGCACTCCCTGGCCACGCGGATGATCTCGGGGATGGAGAGATAGGCCTGGACCGGACCCAGCCCCGCGCCGATCCGGTAGGCCTCGTCCGCCTTGAACCGGTGGAGGCTCAGCTTGTCTTCCTCGGCATAGACCGCGACGGTCCGCTTGCCGAGTTCGGTCGCCGCCCGCATCACGCGGATTGCGATTTCGCCCCGGTTCGCCACGAGAATCTTGCGGAAATCGGCCATAGGTCCCTCCACGGTCGCACGCCCGTCGCACGGGCGGGCACAATAGGCACGCCGCAGCGCGGCGCAATCCCCCGAATCCGCCCCCGGTCAGATTTCGGTAACGTTGCGTTCTGCATATGCCCCGGTCGGGCCGGCGCAGGCACAGGGGCGAAGTGTGGGGGCAGAATGCGACATGCGCGTCCGACGGTCAGCCCGCCGGCAGCAGGCAAGCCGCAAGGTCGGCGAGCCGACGGGCGCCGATCTGTCCCATGTTCGCGGCCATGTCCTTGGCAAGAATGTCGATGAGATGCGCCGGCCCCGCCGCGCCGAGTGCGCCGAGCGCGTAGTGCCAGGCACGGCCGAGCATGACGAAATCGGCCCCGAGGGCAACGGCGCGCAGGATGTCGAGCCCGCCCTCGATCCCGCTGTCGAAGATGACCGGCAGCGTCGTTGCCGCGCGGACGGCGGGCAGCGCCTCGATCGTCGCCGGCGCGGCGTCGAACTGCCGGCCCGCATGGTTCGAGACCCAGATCGCGTCCGCGCCCTCGTCCTGCAGGCGGGCGGCGTCATCCGGGCGCAGGACGCCCTTGATGACCAGCGGCCCCTGCCACGCGTCGCGCAGCGCCTTGACATAGTCCCAGTCGGGCGATGTCCGGAGAAGGTAGCCGACATGGGCGGTGGAGGAGGTCTTGACCGACGTGTCGGCGTAGCTGTCCATCAGCCGCATGCGCGGCATCCCCATCCCGAGCGTGCCAAGCCCCCAGGCGGGCCGCAGCATCACCTGCGCAAGGAGGCGCGGGGTGAGCTTCGGCGGCTGGGTCAGGCCGGATCGCGTCTGCCGTTCGCGGCGGCTCGCCACCGGGACGTCCACGGTGAGGATGAGAGCGGAAAAGCCCGCATCCTTCGCCCGTCTCAGCATGTCCTTGCGGATATCCGGATCGCGCGGCGGATACATCTGGAACCAGCCATGCTTTCCGAGGACCGGGGCCACGAACTCCGGTGTCTGGCTCGCCACGGTGGAGAGCGCATAGGGCAGGCCGGCCTTGTTCGCCGCAGCCGCGACAAGCCGTTCGGCATCCGGCCAGATCAGGCCCGACATCCCCACGGGCGAAACGCCGAAGGGCAGGGGAAAGGTCTGGCCGAAGAGCGTGGTGGACAGGTCGGGCGTGAACTCGCCGTGCAGGATCGAGGGGCGGAACAGGACCGCGTCCAGTTTCGCACGGTTGCGCCGCTGCGTCGCCTCCGTCCCGGTGGCGCTGTCGAGGTATTCCCAGACGAAAAGCGGGATGCGCGACCGCGCGCGGGCCTTAAGGTCTGAAATCGCCGGGT
>NZ_JAYRTX010000084.1:0-14892 GCF_041919395.1 Albidovulum sp. | reverse complement strand
ATTCCGTCCTGCGCGCGCTCACAACAGTCATATCATGTGCCTGCCTAGCGCAG
This sequence comes from Albidovulum sp., assembly GCF_041919395.1. NCBI lineage: Bacteria > Pseudomonadati > Pseudomonadota > Alphaproteobacteria > Rhodobacterales > Paracoccaceae > Albidovulum > Albidovulum sp. The sequence continues at coordinate 14,839 of NZ_JAYRTX010000084.1, read as the reverse complement.
ATTGACGCGGATTGCCGCAGCGGCGGCGAAGGGCAGGATAGCGACGCTTCCCGCCGTGATCCCCGCCAGCATCAAATGCGGCGTTCCCGCCGCGAGCCCCTCCGCCCCGCGCTTGGCGGCCTCGGCGCCGAAGATCAGCGTCGGGATGTAGAGCGGCAGCACGAGGAGCGACAGGAGAAGCCCGCCCCGCTTCAGTCCCACAGTCAGCGCCGCGCCAAACGTGCCGATCATCGAAAGCGCCGGCGTGCCGAGCATGAGCGAGAGCGCGAGCCAGCCGAAGGCGGCCTCGGGCAGGTTCAGTAGGACGCCAAGCACGGGGGCCGCGAGCGTCAGCGGCAGACCCGTGGTCAGCCAGTGGGCCGCCGCCTTCACCGCGACGACGCCTTCGAGCGGGATCGGCGCCGTGGCAAGAAGGTCGAGCGAGCCGTCCTCGCGGTCGAGTGCGAATATCCGGTCGAGAGAGAGGAGGCAGGACAGGAGCGCGCCGACCCACAGAATACCGGGGGCGATCCGCCCCAGCGTGCCGCCCTCCGGCCCGACGCCGAAGGGGACGAGCACGGTCACGATGAGAAAGAAGGCAAGGCTGAGGCCGAAGCCGCCGCCGGCGCGGGTGGCAAGGCGAAGGTCGCGCAGAAGAAGCGCCGGCATCAGCGTTCCTCTCGCCCGGCGAGGCCGGGGACACCGCCCCCGGACCCCCGAAGTATTTTCGCCAAGAAGAAGCCGGTCATGCGAAGGCCGCGTCGAAGGGGTCGGCGATGCCGCCCGGCCCGGTCACCGGGCCCTTGGCGCGGAAGGGGGAGAGGTCGAGCGTCGCGGCCTCGGCGAGGCCAAGGTCGATATGGGTGGCCATGAGGGCCGCCCCCCCCGCCGCGAGATGGGCGCGGACTGCGGCGGCGAACATGGCGACCGAGGCCGCGTCGAGCGAGACCGTGGGTTCGTCGAGGAGCCAGAGCATGCGGCCGGTCACGAGAAGCCGTGCGAGGCCGAGGCGGCGCTTCTGCCCGGCCGAAAGGTTCTGCGCCGGACGGTCCGCCAGCGCGCCGAGATCCATTGCGGCGATGGCCGCGGCGGTGTCGCGCTGGCCGTAGATGCGGGCCCAGAACGCGAGATTCTCGGCCACCGTCAGCGTGGCCTTGAGCCCGTCGGCATGGCCCGCATAGGCGGCACCGTCCGCCGGAAGATCGACCCGGCCACGGAGCGGGGGCTGGAGGCCGGCGATGGCACGGAGGAGTGTCGTCTTGCCGATGCCGTTCGGGCCTCGCAGGATCAGCGCCTGCCCGGGGGCGAGCGTGAAGGCGACAGCCTCCAGAAGGGCGATACCGCCCCGCGCCACGGCCAGATCTTCGACGATCAGCAACATGCAACAGGGCCTAGCGGAAAGCGGCGTCGGGGCAAAGGGACTATGCGACGGGCAGGAGCGCCGCGGCGATCCGCCGCCCCTCGGACAGCAGCACGTTGTAGGTCCGCGCGGCGGCCGGGCTCGCCATCGTCTCGACGCCGATCCCGCGTGCTTCGAGCGCGCCGCGGAACTCTGCCGGCGGATGGGCGATGGAGGCGCCCGTGCCGAGAAGGAGCACGTCGACCTGGCCCGCGAGCGCGAGGAGCGGCACCGTCTCGCCGTAGCCGCCCCAGATCCGCGCCCCACCGGCGGTGACGAGGACCGCGCCCTGGAGGACCTCGCCGCCGATGCGGAAGAAACCGGGCCCGTAGCCGTCGATCGGGCGGGCCTGGCCGAAGCTGATCTCGGTGAGCCGGATCATCGCGCGACGCTACTTGACGTTGGCGAACTGGGTACCGGCGGGGCCGTCGTCCTTCTTGCCCCAGTCGCGCTTCACGCCGAGCATGAGAACCACGTTCTTGGCCACGTAGACCGAGGAATAGGTGCCGACGATGACCCCCCAGGTCATCGCGAAGACGAAACCTCGGATCACGTCACCGCCGAAGACGATGAGCGCGATGAGCGCTATCAGCGTGGTTCCCGAGGTCATCACCGTCCGGCTCAGCGTCTCGTTGACGGAGAGGTTGCAGAGGTCGCGCAAGGGTGTCGTCTTGTACTTGATCAGGTTCTCCCGCAGCCGGTCGAAGACGACGACAGTGTCGTTGATCGAATAGCCGAGGATCGTCAGCAGCGCCGCGATGATCGTCAGGTCGAACTTGAGCTGGAAGAGCGAGAAGATCCCGATGGTCAGGGCAATGTCGTGGACGAGGGCGACGACCGCGCCCACTGCGAATTGCCATTCGAAGCGAAGCCAGATGTAGACGCAGATCGCCGCCGTGCCGGCGAGGACCGAGAGGATCGCGGTCTTGATCAGCTCTCCCGAGACCTTGGGGCCGACGGATTCGACCGAGGGGAAGGTGATCGACGGATCGACGCCCTTCAACGCCGCCTCGACCTTCGAGATGACCTCGGGCGTGATCGCCTCGTCGCCCTCCTGCGCCTGGATGCGCAGCATGGCGACGTGCTGGTCTTCGCGGAACGTCGGGTCGAATACCTCCGTGATCGAGACATCGCCGAGGTTCAGGGGCGCGACCGCCGCGCGATAGGCGCCGACATCGACCGCTTGCGTGGACTCGGTGCGGATCGTCGTGCCGCCCCGGAAGTCGATGCCGAAGTTGAGCCCCATCACGATCGTCAGGACGATCGCGGCGAGGACGAGCGCGACCGAGCCCCAGAAGGTCACCGCCTGCCAGCGGAAGAAGTCGATGTCGGTCTTTTCGGGAACGAGCTTGAGACGGAAGGCCATGGCGGTTCCCTCACACGGTGATCGACTTGGGGCGCTTGCGGTCGAACCAGGCGGCGACCATCACGCGGGTGACGTAGATTGCGGTGAAGACCGAGGTCACGAGGCCCACGACGAGCGTCACCGCGAAGCCTTTCACCGGGCCGGAGCCGAGGAAGAAGAGGATGAGGGCGGTGATGAAGGTGGTGATGTTGGCGTCGATGATTGCCGACATCGCCTTCTCGTAGCCGAGTTCGATGGCACGCGCCGCTCCCTTCGCGGTCCTGAGCTCTTCCCGGATGCGTTCGAAGACGAGGACGTTGGCGTCGACCGCCATGCCGATCGTCAGCACGATGCCCGCGATCCCCGGCAGCGTCAGCGTCGCGCCGATGGTCGACAGGATGCCGAAGATCATCGCCATGTTGATCGAGAGTGCGATGGTTGCGAAGACACCGAAGAGCCCGTAGCTCGCGATCATGAAGGCGACGACGGCGACGAAGCCCACCGCGGCGGCGATGCGGCCGGCGTCGATCGAATCCTGGCCAAGCTCCGGCCCGATGGTGCGTTCCTCGAGGAAGTTCATCTTCGCGGGCAGCGCGCCGGCGCGCAGCAGGACCGCGAGTTTGGTCGATGTCTCGACCGTGAAGTTGCCGGTGATGATGCCCGAGCCGCCGGGGATGTGCTGGTTGATCCGGGGGGCGGAGATCACCTCGTTGTCGAGCACGATGGCGAAGAGCTGGCCGACATTGGCGGCGGTATAGTCGCCGAACTTGCGCGCGCCCGTCGGATTGAAGCGGAAGGAGACGGCGGGCCTTCCGTTCTGGTCGAAGTCGGGCCGCGCGTCGGTCAGTTCCTCGCCGGTCACGACGGGCGTGTCCTCGAGCGTGTAGAAGACGCCCTGTTCGTCGAGCGACGGCAGGATCTCCTGCCCCGGCCTCGGGATCGCGTTGCCGTCGCTGCCGCGGCCCACGACGGGCTGGAAGGTGAGTTGGGCGGTCGTGCCGATCAGTTCCTTCAGTTCGGTCGCGGAGCCGATGCCGGGTACCTGGATCAGGATCCGGTCGGTTCCCTGGCGCTGGATCGTCGGTTCGCGGGTACCGACCTCGTCCACCCTGCGGCGGATGATCTCGAGCGACTGCTGCATCGTGCGGTCGTCGGTCGCCGCGCGCTCGGCCTCGGAAAGCCGGATGATCAGTTCGTTGCCCTCGGCGGTCACCTCGATATCGGACTGGCCGACCCCGGTCAGTGTCACGACCGGGCTGGCGAGCCCGCGCGCGACCTCCACGGCTTTCGCCATCGCCTCGGGCTTCTCGATCTGGATGCGCAGTTCAGACGGGTCGGAGGGCGCGCGGCGGATGCCGCCGATCTCGCCCCGCGCCTCGGCGAGCGCGCGCCGCATCTCGGGCCAGAGCGAGTCCATCCGGGCCTTGTAGACATCGGCCACCTGGACCTCGGCCAGCAGGTGCGCGCCGCCCCTGAGGTCAAGCCCGAGGTTGACGATCGCCGAGGGCAGCCACGATGGCCAGAGCGCCCGGTCGGCCGCCTGCGCCTCTGTCTCGAAACCCGCCCGCTCGGCCGCGACGACGGCGTCGTTGTGCCGTTCGGCACGGGCGTAGAAGGCGTTCGGCAGCGCCGTCAGGAGGCCGAGGGCGCAAAGCCCCCAGATCACGATCCGCTTCCAGAGGGGGATGTGCAGCATGCTCGGCTCTCGTCAGGGGCGGCGGGGCTCAGCCGGCGTTGGCGGCCGGTTCGGTCTTCGACAGGACCTGGGAGACGGTGGAGCGCACGACGCGCACCTTCACGCCGTCGGCGATCTCGACCTCGATCTCGTTCTCGCCCTCCTTCACCCGGCTCACCTTGCCGATGATGCCGCCCTGCGTCACCACCTGGTCGCCCCGGCGCAGCGCCTCGACCATGGCCCTATGCTCCTTCATCTTCTTCTGCTGCGGGCGGATCATGAGGAAGTACATGATCAGGAAGATGAGGATCAGCGGCAGGAACTGTACGATGGCACCGGCGCCGCCGGCGCCGCCCGCGGCCTGGGCATAGGCGGGAGTGATGAGCATGAGTGCGTCCTTCTGGATGGGGGGCGCTGGTCGGCCCGATGGCGGACCTTGAGGGTCGCGGGGGAACCTATAGTCGGGACCGGGGCTTTGCAAGGCGGGGCGGCCTCCCGCGACGCGGTGTTTGACTTATGGTCGCGCCTGGAACAGCTTTGACGCTTTCTTGGTGGGAGGAACCGATGGGCAATCGTCACGAGGAAACGCTCGACCCCGACGACTGGTCGGAGGCGCGCGCCGTCGCCCATGAGATCGTCGATTTCGCCGTCGGCCACCTGAGCGGCGTGCGCGGCCGGCCGGTCTGGCAAGAGATGCCCGCCGACATCCGCGCGGCCTTCGATCAGCCCCTGCCCCAGGGGCCGACACCGCTGATCGAGGTATTCCGCGCCGTCTCCGACACTCTATTGCGCTACCCCATGGGCAATATCCATCCGCGCTTCTGGGGCTGGTACATGGGGTCAGGCAATTTCACCGGCGCCCTCGGCGATTTCCTCGCCGCCATCGACGGCTCCAATCTCGGCGGCGGCAATACGGCTGCCGCGGCGGTGGACCGTCAGGTCGTCAACTGGCTCAAGTCGATGATGGGCTTTCCCGACAGCGCGAGCGGCACCCTCACCAGCGGCGGCTCGATGGCGAACATGGTCGCGCTCACCGTCGCGCGGAACGCGATGGCGGGCGTCGACGTGCGCCTCGAAGGTGTCACCTCATTGCCGCGGCCCTTGCGGTTCTATGCGTCCGATCAGGCCCATTCCTGCCATCAGAAGGCGATGGAGACCCTCGGCCTCGGCAGTCGCGCGCTGCGCCTCGTCCCGTCAGACGGTGATTTCCGCATGAGCATCGCCGCCCTCGACGCGGCCATCGCCGAGGACCGTGCCGCAGGCTGGCGCCCCGCTTGCGTGATCGCCACCGCCGGCACCACCAACACCGGCGCAATGGACGACCTGCGCGCCATCGCGGCGATCTGCCGGCGCGAAGGGCTCTGGTTCCATGTCGACGGCTGCATCGGCGCCCTGATCCGCATTGCGCCCCGAAACCGCCTTCTGGTGGACGGGATCGAGACCGCCGATTCCATCGCCCTCGACCCGCACAAATGGCTCCACACCCCGTTCGAGGCCGGTTGCGCCCTCGTCCGCGACCGTGACCGGCACTTCAACACCTTCACGCTCCACGGCGACTATCTGGAGGAGAAACCGCGCGGCCTCGCCTCGGGCGAATTCCTCGCCGATTACGGGTTCGAGCTGTCGCGCGGCTTCAAGGCACTGAAGATCTGGATGTCGCTGAAGGAACAGGGGGCCGGGAAATTCGGCCGCCTCATCGACCAGAACATCGCGCAGGGCGCCTACCTGACCGATCTCGTTACGGCCGAACCGTCGCTGGAACTGATGGCCCCCACCGCGATCAACATCGTCTGCTTCCGCTACCTTGGCGCGGGCGGCGACGAGGCGCATCTGAAGGCGCTCAACACCGAGATCATGCTGCGCATTCAGGAGGCTGGCACCGCCGTCCCTTCCGACACCACCGTCCACGGCCGCCACTGCCTGCGCGTCGCGATCAACAACCACCGCACGCGGGCGGAGGATATCGACCTTCTGGTGCGCGAAGTCGTCAGGATCGGCCATGCTGTCGAGGCCGAGGTCGCCATGGCGACGCACGCGTGACGGAGTGTCGGGCACCCGGTTTTCTTTCCCAATCCGATCGGGCATAAGTCGCGCGCAAGAGCACCCGACGAGGTCTGACATGCACGACATCCGCGCCATCCGCGAAAACCCCGCCGCCTTCGATGCCGCGCTGGCGCGCCGTGGACTGGACGGAATGTCGCAAGAGATACTCGCCATCGACGAGGCGCGGCGGGCGAAGATACTGGCCGCAGAGACGGCACAGGCCGCCCAGAACGCCGCTTCGAAAGAGGTTGGCGCCGCCAAGGCACGGGGCGACGAGGCCGGGTTCGAGCGCCTGCGCGCGCTGGTGGCCGAGAAAAAGGCCGAAATCGCGACGCTGACCGATGAGGCGGCGACCGAGGACAAGCGCCTTCAGGACCTGCTCCTCACCATACCCAACCTGCCGCTACCCGAGGTGCCGACCGGCAAGGACGAACACGACAACGTCGAAATCCGCCGCTGGGGCACGCCGCGCAGCTTCGACTTCAACCCGGTCGAGCATTTCGAGATCGCGGGCGTGAAGCCCGGCATGGATTTCGAAACCGCCGCGAAGCTCTCGGGCGCGCGCTTCGTCCTTCTCCGCGGCGCGGTCGCCCGCATCCACCGGGCGCTGGCGCAGTTCATGCTCGACCTGCACACGACCGAGCACGGGCTGACCGAGACGATCACCCCGGTCCTCGTCAAGGACGAGGCGATGTATGGCACCAACCAGCTGCCGAAATTCGCCGAGGACAGCTACCAGACCACCAACGGCTGGTGGCTGATCCCGACATCGGAGGTGACCCTGACCAACACCGTTTCGGGCGAAATCCTCGACGAAGCCGCCCTGCCGATCCGCATGACCGCGCATACCCAGTGCTTCCGATCGGAGGCCGGCAGCGCGGGCAAGGATACCTCCGGGATGCTCCGCCAGCACCAGTTCGAGAAGGTCGAGATGGTGTCGATCACCACGCCCGACACCTCGCTGGCCGAACACGAACGCATGACGAATTGCGCGCAAGCGGTGCTCGAACGCCTCGGCCTGCCTTACCGCACCGTCGTCCTCTGCACCGGCGACATGGGCTTTGGCGCGCAGAAGACCCATGACCTCGAAGTCTGGCTGCCGGGGCAGGATCGCTACCGCGAGATATCCTCGGTCTCGGTCTGCGGCGACTTCCAGGCGCGGCGGATGAATGCGCGCTTCCGTCCGGCGGGCGGCAAGCCGGAGTTCGTCCATACCCTGAACGGCTCCGGCCTCGCGGTCGGCCGCTGCCTCATCGCGGTTCTCGAGAACGGGCAGGAGGCCGACGGCTCGGTCACCCTCCCCGCGGCGCTGGCGCCCTGGCTCGGCGGCAAGCGGCGGATCACGGCGGCGGGCGATCTGGCCTGAGCCCGCGCGGGGGCGCCCTCCCCACGCCCCCGAGTCATTTCCGGCAAGATGAAGGGATCACGTCCTCTTGACCGGATTCCCGGTGTGCTTTCTCAGCCGCGAGGGCGTGGACTTCTTGCGATCCTTGAACGGGTTCTTGTCGCCCTGGTCGCGGAAGGTCAGCCGCACCGGCGTTCCAGGCATCTCAAAGTCTGTTCGCAACCCGTTGACAAGATAGCGGGAATAGCTTTCCGGCAGCTTGTCGGCGTGGGTGCACATGACCACGAAGGCCGGCGGCCGGGTCTTCACCTGTGTCATGTAGCGGAGCTTGATCCGCCGCCCGCCCGGCGCCGGCGGCGGGTGCGCCTCGGTCATCGCCGTCAGCCACTGGTTCAGCTTCGCCGTCGTGATGCGGCGGTTCCAGACGTCATAGGCCTTCAGGATCGCCGCATGGAGACGATCGAGCCCGCGCCCCGTCTTTGCCGAGACGGTGACGAGCGGCGCGCCCTTCAGCTGTGGCAGGAGCCGCTCGAAGGCCTCGCGCAACTCCTTCAGCTTTTCGGTCTTGTCCTCTTCGAGGTCCCATTTGTTCACCGCCACGACGACCGCCCGCCCCTCGGTCTCGGCGAAATCTGCGATCCTCAGGTCCTGCTGCTCGAAGGGGATGCCGGCATCGAGAAGCACCACGACCACTTCCGCGAAGCGCACCGCGCGCAAGGCATCGGCCACCGACAATTTCTCAAGCTTGTCAACGACCTTCGCTCGTTTCCTCATGCCGGCGGTATCGAATATCCGCATCGGCGTGCCGAGATAGTCGGCCGTCACCGAGATCGCGTCGCGGGTGATCCCGGCCTCGGGCCCGGTCAGAAGCCGCTCTTCGCCGACGATCTTGTTGATAAGCGTGGACTTGCCCGAGTTCGGCCGGCCGATGACCGCGATCTGCAGCGGCCGTTCCTTCGTGGGCTTGCGCGGGCCGTCCTCGGCGGTCTCGTCCGTCACCTCGACATCGACCTCGGGCGCGTGGAGGGCCGCCTTCGCCGCCACCGCCTCGGCGATGGGGCGCAGGATGTGGTAGAGTTCGTCCATCCCCTCGCCGTGCTCGGCCGACAAGCGCACCGGCTCGCCGAGCCCCAGCGACCAGGCATCGAGCACACCGGCCTCGCCCGCGTTGCCCTCGGCCTTGTTGGCGGCGAGGATCACGTGCGCGTTCTTCTTCCTGAGGATGTCGGCGAAGGTTCGGTCCTGCGCCGTCACGCCGGCCCGCGCGTCGATGACAAAGAGGCAGACGTCGGCCAGTTCCACCGCCCGCTCGGTCAGCCGCCGCATCCTGCCCCGCAGGCTGTCGTCGGTGACATCTTCGAGCCCGGCGGAGTCGATGGCGATGAACCTCAGGTCGCCCAGCCGGGCTTCGCCCTCGCGCAGGTCGCGGGTGACGCCGGGCTGGTCATCGACGAGCGCGAGCTTCCGGCCGACGAGTCGGTTGAAGAGCGTCGACTTGCCGACGTTCGGGCGCCCGACGATGGCGAGGGTGAAGCTCATCCTTTGGTCCTTCCGGTTCGAAGCGGCGCTTCTACACCGTCCTCGCCTCAGCGGAAAGCCCGAAGCTTCCCGTCCTTGGTGACCACATAGAGGACACCGCCGGCGACCGCCGGGGCCGAGGCCGCGCCGCCCGGAAGCTCCACCGATCCGGCGAGCGCGCCGGAAGCCGGGTCGAAGGCCCGGATGAGCCCGTCCGATGACGCCACGATGAGCCGCCCGCCCGCAAGCACGGGGCCGAAGTGCGCCACGACGGCCTTGCGCCGCTTGTCCCGGTCCTTGGTGAAATAGGGCATGTCCACTCGCCAGATTTCCTCGCCAGTGGCGTCGTTTAGACGAACAAGCTGATCCTCGTCGTTGACCAGGAAGACCGAGCCTCCCGCCACCGCCACCGGGCTCAGCGCGCCGTCGCGGGCCGACCAGAGCGTCAGGCCGGTGTCGGCGTTCACCGCGGCGAGCCGCCCGGCCGCTGTCCCGGCATAGACGACGTCCCCTGCGATGACCGGATCGCCCGTCAGATCGGAATAGGCGGCGTAGGCGCGGCCTTGGCGCTGGCCCGCGACCTGCGCGCCCCAGAGGCCGGTGCCCGAATCCTTGGCCACCGCCACCATCTGCCCCGAGGAGAAGGGGAAGATCACCTGCCGCGCATCGACGGCGGGCGCGGCCGCGCCCATCACGCCAGCCGCTGAGGGCGTGCCGGGAAGCGTCCATTCCACCTTGCCGTCGCTGGCCTTGAGAGCCCAGGCCGAGGCATCGCGCGCCACGACATAGACGCGGCCGTCCGACACCGCCGGCGCCCCGCCCACCGCGGCATCGAGCCGCTGGCGCCAGGCCACGCCGCCCGTCGCGGGGTCGAGCGCCACAAGCTCGCCGAAACCGGTGGTGACGAAGACACGCCCCTCGCCGAAGGCGATCCCGCCCCCCGAGGCTTCGCCCGCGCGATCCGCCGCGGGCGTCAGGTCGGCCTGCCAGAGCGTGGCGCCGTTCGTCCCGGTCGCCGTCACGGTCGCATTGGCATCAAGCGTGAAGATGCGCCCCCCCGCGACGACGGGGTCCGCCGCGATGCGGTTCTTGCGCCCCTCGCCCGCGCCGATGGATGCCGTCCAGAGCGGCGAGAGCGGCCCGGGCAGGGCGACATGGGCAATGTGATGGGCGCTGTTGCCCGCGCGCGCGGTCCAGTCGGCATTGGCCTGCGCCGCCGGCAGCGCGATCGACTGGGCCAAGACCGGCTTCGGTGCCAGCGCGCCGGGTTCCGGCTCCGTCCCGATCACAGCCGTCCGCGGATCCTGGCGGACACCCTCCAGCACGGGTTCGCGGTCGGTGCAGCCGGCGATCACGGCGAGGGCCGCGAGTGCCCCAAATCCTTGCGAAAGTCTCACCTGCCTGCCCCTTTCCTCATACCGCCCCGTCCGGTTGCGCCCCGGCCTCAGCCGGCGTCCGGATCGCCGCCCAGCGCCACAATCAACTGCGTCACCCGCCGTTGCAAGCCCGGGGTCGCGTCCGGCTCCTGCAGGACCTGGCGCGCCAGCGCGAGAGCCTCGTCGGTCTTGCCGTCGGCCGTGAGCGCGACCGCCTGCTGCTCCATTGCCAGCGCGCGGAACGGCGCGCCAGGCTGCGCCAGCTCCGCCAGTGCGGCGTCGCGCGCCGCGGCATCCATCGACGCGCCGGCGAGGATCACCGCCTTCAGCCGCGCGAGCTGGCGGTAGTCGTCGGGCAGGCCCGGCTCGGCGGCCAGCGCCTCAAGCCGGTTCAGCGCCCCGGCGCGGTCGCCCGCCTTCAGCGCCTCGTCGGCCGCAAGGAACTGCGTCACGGCCCGTCGCGCCGCAGGCTCACCCCCGCCTCCCGTCGAGATCGCATCCAGCGCCGCAACCCGTGCCGCCGGGTCCTCGGTGTCCATCGCGGCGACAACGGCATCGCCGAAGCCTTCGGCGGCGCTGCGCACCCGCGCCTTCTGCCATTCGTTGAAGGCCGCGCCGCCGACGATGAGCAGCACGGCAAGGACGCCGATCCAGCCATACTTGCGGAAGACCGCGAAGAGCTTGTCGCGGCGCACTTCCTCGGTGACTTCGTCGATGAAACTGTCGGTCTCGCTCACGCGGCTCTCCCACCCGGCGGGACCGTGTTCGGGCCGCCCCTCGTTCCGGCCCGTCTTACACGGGAAGCGCCGCGCTTGCCAAGGGCGGCAGGGCCGTCACGATCCGTGCGGCAGGACCTGCCGCCAGCGGCCGCCCGGGGCGACGTCCGTCACCTCCTCCGGCGCGTCGACGGGGACTTTCGGCCGCGGAATGCGCTGGCCGCCGTCGTCCTCCTCGCCCGAGGACTGGCGCGCCCACATCGCGGCGTAGCGTCCGCCGCGGGCGACGAGGTCCTCGTGCCGCCCCTCTTCGACGATCCGTCCCTGTTCGAGGACCACGATCCGGTCGGCATCGGCGATGGTCGAGAGGCGGTGCGCGATGGTGATGACCGTCCGCCCCTCGCTCATCTCCTTCAGGCTCTCCTGGATGTCGCGCTCCGTCTGGGTGTCGAGCGCGGACGTGGCCTCGTCCAGAAGGAGGATCGGCGGGTTCTTCAGGAGCGTCCGCGCGATGCCCACGCGTTGCTTCTCGCCGCCCGAGAGCTTCAGCCCGCGCTCGCCCACCTTCGTCTCGTAGCCATCGGGCAGCGACATGATGAAATCGTGTATCTTCGCGGCCTTCGCGGCAGCGATCAGCTCCTCGCGGCCGGCCTCGGGGCGTCCGTAGGCGATGTTGTAGCGGATCGTGTCGTTGAAGAGCACGGTGTCCTGCGGGACGACCCCGATCTGCGCGTGCAGCGAATCCTGCCGGATGTCCCGCACGTCCTGCCCGTCGATCCGCAAGCTGCCGCCGGTCACGTCGTAGAATCGGAAGAGCAGCCGGCCGATGGTCGACTTGCCCGAGCCCGAGGGGCCGACGATCGCCACGGTCTCGCCCGCGCGGACCTTCATGCTCACACCCTTCAGGATCGGCCGCGCGGTCTCGTAGCCGAAGCGCACGTTGTCCAGTTCAACCTCGCCACCGCGCACCACCAGGTCCGGCGCTCCGGGTTTGTCGGTGATCTCTGCCGGCTGGTCGAGAAGGTCGAACATGTCGCCCATGTCGACGAGCGCCTGGCGGATTTCCCGGTAGACGGTGCCGAGGAAGTTCAGGGGCATGGTGATCTGGATCATGTAGGCGTTGACCATGACGAAATCGCCGACCGTCAGCGCGCCCGACTGCACCCCCCGCGCGGCCATCACCATGACGACGATCAGGCCCGCGTTGATCAGGAAGGCCTGGCCGAAGTTCAGCGCCGAGAGCGACTGGCCGGTGCGGACAGCCGCCTCCTCGTAGCCCGCCATCGCGCCATCGTAGCGCGCGCCTTCGCGCGCCTCGGCGCCGAAGTATTTCACCGTCTCGAAGTTCAGGAGCGAATCGACCGCCTTCTGGTTGGCGTCGGTGTCCTGTTCGTTCATCTTTCGGCGGATCTTCACCCGCATCTCGGTCACCTTGAAGGTGTAGGTGACGTAAAGCGCGATGGTCACCAGCACGGCCGCCGCGTAGCGCCAGTCGAAGGCGAGCGCGAAGATCACCGTGACCATGGTAAGCTCGAGGATCAGCGGCCCGACCGAGAGAAGCATGAAGCGGAGGAGGAACTCGACCCCCTTCACGCCGCGCTCGATGATGCGGGAAAGGCCCCCGGTCTTGCGGGTGATGTGATAGCGCATGGAGAGGCGGTGGATATGGGTGAAGGTCTCGAGCGCGAGCTTCCTGAGCGCCCGTTGCCCCACCCGGACGAAGATCACGTCGCGCAGTTCGTTGAAGCCGATTGAGCCCACCCTCGCCACGCCGTAGGCCGCGGTGAGTGCCACCGCGCCGAGCGCGAGGAGAAACGTGTCGTCCCGCGCCTCGCCGGCCAGCGAATCCACGGCCGCCTTGTAGAGGAAGGGCGTGGCGACCGAGACGATCTTGGCGGTGATTAGGGCAAGGAGCGACAGCACCACGCGGCGCTTTACCCAGGACTCGCCCTCGGGCCAGAGGTAGGGCGCGACGCGCTTCAGCGTCCGGGCACTGCGGCGCCAGCCGTCGAGGTTCTGGGGCGTGCCCGCCATGATCTGCCTTCCCGTATCCGCACCTTGCCGCTTGATCGCAGGAACCACGTCGGGTATCAAGAGAAATATTTCAATCCTTCTTGAAGAGTTGAAGAATGGACCAGCCCCGCGCCCTCGCCGCCCTCTCCGCGCTCGCCAATGCGACGCGGCTCGAACTCGTGCGGATGCTGGTCGCGACCGGCCCGGCGGGACTCGCCGCAAGCGACATTGCCGCCCGGCTGGTGCTCTCGCCCTCGCGTCTGTCGTTCCACCTCGCCGCACTCGAACAGGCGGGGCTCGTCACGTCGCGGCGCGCCTCGCGCAACATCTTCTATGCCGCCGACACGCGCGGACTCGGCGGCGTGATCGGGTACCTACTCGAAGACTGCTGCGCCGGCCACCCCGAGGTCTGCGCCTGCTGCGCCCCCACGGCGCGCGTCACTCCTGCGCGGGAACCGTGAAGATCTGGCCGGGGTAGATCAGGTCCGGGTCGCGGATCTGGTCCTTGTTGGCCTCGAAGACCTTCACGTAGAGGATGCCTTCGCCGTAGTTCTCCCGCGCGATGCGCCAGAGCGAGAAGCCCGGCTGCACCGTAACGATCATGGCCTTCGTCGCCGGCGTTGCCGCCTGGGGCGCGCCTGCCAGGGCTTCCGGGGCAGGCGCTTCGGTGGCAGGGGTGACCCCGGGCGCGGTCTCGGCCGTTACGGCGGGCGCTTCGGTCGCGGGAAGGGCCGCGGTGGCGGCGGGCTCCGCCGGCGCGGCTTCCGTCGCCGCCGGGGCGGACGCGGGCGACGCCTCGGGTGCCGGCAGCGCGGCCGCGACCGTCTCCGGTGCCTCGCGCTGGAACGGGGTCTCGAACCGCGACGTGACCTTGCCGGCCGTGTCGATCTGGTCGACGCGGAGCGTGTAGAGTCCCGGCGCCACCCCGGCGAGGCTCGCCTGCCAGTCGCCGCCCTCGGCGATCGCAGCCGTCGCCTGTTCGGCATTGTCGAGGTAGAGCCGCGCGAAGGCCCCGGCGGTGCCCCGCCCGGCGATCTCCACCGTGCCTGCGGCGCCGTAGCCGATGGTGTCGATGACGATCTCCGTGACCGGCGTGGCCGGGGTTTCCTTGCGCACGGCGCCGCCCTCGACGATCAGCACCGCCGGACCCTCCGGCGGCGGAGCGGCAGGTGCGGTCTCGGCCGGCGGTTCGGCCGTGGCAACTGCCTCGGGGGCGGGTTCGGGCAGCGCGAACGGAGCGATGATGACCTCGGCCGCCGAGGCGAGCCGCGTTCCGTCGTCGAGCACGGATTCCAGCCGCATCACCCGGGGCTGGTCGCTCGGCGGCAGGGTGAAGAGCGCGGCGAAGGCGCCGCGGCCGGCGGCGGCGGCCGTGGCCGCCTCCACCCCGTCCACGAGGATCGAGAGCAGCGCCCCCTCGCCCGCGCGGC
>NZ_JAYRTX010000083.1:0-15415 GCF_041919395.1 Albidovulum sp. | reverse complement strand
CAGAGGTCGGCACTGGCTCCCCGCCATCTCGGACGGCACCTGCTCAGGAATCTCCTGCATTTTGCCGGCCAGAACCTCTGGCTCTACGCACTCGCCCTCATCCCGCTGGCGCAGCTTTTCGCGCTCGAGTTCTCATCGCCCGTCATGGTCGCGCTGGCCGCGCCGCTGTTCCTCAAGGAACGGCTCACGCCGGCCCGCGCGCTTTCGGCGCTCATCGGGTTCCTCGGGGTCCTCGTCGTCGCACGGCCAGGATCCCTCGCGGGGTTCTCGCCCGGACTCGTGGCCGCACTCCTCAGCGCGGTGGCCTTCGCGGCGACCGCCCTTGTCACCAAGACGCTCACCCGCGTCACGCCGGTCATGGCGATCCTCTTCTGGCTCACGGCGATGCAGAGCGGGCTTGGCCTTATCACGGCGGGCTGGGACGGCGACGTCACGCTGCCGGGTCCGGACACCCTGCCCTGGGTCCTGATCCTCGGCCTCGCCGGGCTTCTCGCCCATCTCGGCCTGACGAAGGCGCTTTCACTCGCGCCCGCCGTTGTGGTGACCCCGCTCGACTTCCTGAGGCTGCCGCTCATCGCCGTCGTCGGGATGGCACTTTATGGCGAGTCCCTCGACCCCGTCGTGCTGGTCGGCGGCGCTGTCATCTTCGCCGCGAACTGGATCAACATCCGTTCCGAGACGCGATTCCGCCGCGTCACTTGAGGTTGTGCGACCTTCATACGCCACGTCATTGATTGACGCTGCGGCGGCCGTGGATTTAGGGTCCCGTTACATAACCATAACACGTTAGGGATGAGGACTATGGGACGTGTTCTAGTGACAGCCAGCGCGCTGGCCATCAGTGCATCAGCCTCCTGGGCGGGCGGGCTCGAGCGGTCGGCTCAATCGATGTCGATCCTGTTCGAGACCGGGACCTACGCCGAATTCAGCCTCGGCTTCGCCGATCCCGACGTCTCGGGCACGCTGGGCGGCGTCTTCAGTTCCGGCAACATGCTGGGCAGCTACAACACCGTCACGCTGGGATACAAGCAGCAGCTCGGCGACAACCTCGACGTGGCAATCATCCTCGACCAGCCTATCGGCGCAGACATCGACTATCCCGCCACCGCACCCTATCCGCTGGCCGGAACCAACGCCGAGGTGGATTCGATGGCGCTGACCGGGCTCCTCCGGTACAAGTTGCCGTCCAACTTCTCGGTCTACGGAGGGCTGCGCCTGGAATCCGTCGAGGGGCAGGTCAACATCCGGACCGTGCCGCCGGTCAGCCCGATCGCCATCGACTACGCGCTTCAGACCAACCGCGACTACCAGGCCGGCTATGTCATCGGGGTCGCATGGGAAAAGCCCGAGATCGCAGCCCGCATCGCGCTCACCTACAACTCGGCCATCACCCATTCGCTGGAGATGAGCGAAACCAGCAACATCACCGCCCCCTCGGTGGTCCGGCAAGACGTCGAGATTCCGCAGTCGGTGAACCTCGAATTTCAGACCGGGATCGCCGCGGACACGCTGCTGTTCGGCTCCGTGCGCTGGGTCGACTGGACCGCATTCGTCATCGCCCCGCCGGTTTACGACGGGATCTACGGACCGCGGCCGCTGGTGTCCTACCAGTCGGACCGGGTGACGTACAATCTCGGCCTCGGCCGCAAGTTCAACGAGACCTGGTCGGGCGCCGTGACAGTCAGCTATGAGCCGTCGAACGGCGACATCACCGGCAACCTCGGCCCGACAGACGGCTTCACGAGCGTTGGTCTCGCCGCGACCTACACGCGCGACAACATGAAGATCACCGGCGGGGTGCGCTACATCAAGGTCGGTGGCGCCACCACCACGCTTGGCGCGGATTTCAGCGACAACGATGCAATCGGGGCCGGCCTGCGCGTCGCCTACAGCTTCTGATCCGGTCACGGATCATGGGAAGGCCCCGCGCCCCGCGCGGGGCCTTCCGCTTTCGCCCGGTTGCGCAGGAACCGGGTGGCGTGCCGCCGCCGACGCGGATAGCGTCGCGGCATGTCACACATCGTCCCCCAGCAGAAGATGTCGCGCGCGGCCTGGGCGCTGCTTCTCCTCCTCTCGGTGATCTGGGGGGCATCGTTCCTCTCCAACCGGGCGGCGATCGAGCAGGTGCCGGTGCTGACCACGGTCGCCTTCCGGGTGACGGGCGCCGCGGTCGCTCTCTGGGCCTGGATCGCCCTTCGCCGGCTTCCGCTGCCGTGCGACCCCGGGCTGATCTGGCGCTTCGCGGTCATGGGCGTCCTCAACAACGTCATCCCCTTCACGCTCATCGTCTGGGGCCAGAGCCATGTGCCCTCCGGCCTCGCCGCGATCCTCAATGCGACGACGGCCGTCTTCACCGTCCTCGTCGCCACCTTCGCCTTTGCCGATGAGCGGCTGACGCTGCGCAAGGGCGTTGCCGTCCTCCTCGGCCTCGCCGGGGTCGCAACGGTCATGGGGCGCGATGCGGTCACGGCCTTGGACCCGGCCTCGGCGGGCCAGCTCGCCATCCTCGGGGCCTCCCTCTCCTACGCCTTCGCCGCGACCTTCGCCCGCAGCGCCGTCAAGGGCCTCCGGCCCGAGGTGTCGGCCGCCGGGATGCTGACCGCCGCCACGTTCTTCATTATCCCTGCGGCGCTCCTGACCGACGGCGTCCCGACCCTCGACTACCGGCCGGCCACCTGGATCGCTCTGGGATACCTTGCCTTCGCAGCCTCCGCGCTCGCCTATCTCCTCTACTACGCGGTCCTCGCCCGCGCTGGCGCGGGCAACCTCAGCCTCGTCACGCTTCTCATCCCGCCCTTCGCCATCGCGCTCGGCGCGGCGGTCTACCAGGAGGCACTCTCCCCCCGCGCGTGGGCCGGTTTCGGCCTTCTCGCGCTCGGCCTCCTCATTCTCGACGGAAGGCTCGGCCTGCCTCGAAGCCATCGCAAGAAAGCGCGTGAAGTTTCCACGGCTTCCCGCTAATCAGCCGGAAACCGAGACGGACGGACCCATGATCTACGCAACCCCCGAAGACTGGCGCGCGGCCCCGAGGAAGCGGGTACTTCTCTTCGGCATGTCGGGCCTCGGCAAGACCCATGTCTCGAACCTCCTGCGCGACGCGGGGGACTGGTTTCACTACTCCATCGATTACCGCATCGGCACGCGCTACATGGGCGAACACATCGCCGACAACTTCAAGCGCGAGGCGATGAAGGTGCCGCTCCTGCGCGACCTGCTGATGACGGATTCGGTCCACATCACCTCCAACATCACCTTCAACAACCTCGCGCCGCTCTCGACCTACCTCGGCAAGCCCGGCGATCCGGCAAGGGGCGGCCTGCCCTTCGGCGAATACATGACGCGGCAGGAACAGCACCGCGAGGCCGAGATCGCGGCGCTCATGGATACCGGCCGGTTCATCGACCGCGCTGGCGCGCTCTACGGCTACGACCATTTCGTCTGCGACTCGGGCGGCTCCATCTGCGAGGTGGTGGAGCCCGGGGATCCCGCCGACCCCATCCTCTCGGCGTTGTCGGACGTCGTGCTCCTGATCTGGATCGCCGGGTCCGAGGCGCACTCGGCGGAACTTGCCCGCCGTTTCGACAAGGCGCCGAAGCCGATGTACTACCAGCCCGCGTTCCTCCGCGCCGCCTGGAACGAGTATCTCGGCGCCAATGGCCTGAACGAGCACGAAGTCGATCCCGACGCCTTCGTGCGCTGGACCTATGCCCGCGCCATGGCCCACCGCCAGCCGCGCTATGCCGCGATGGCTCGGCACTGGGGCGTCAGGGTCACGGCCGAAGAGGTCGCCGAGGTCCGCTCCGCCGACGATTTCGTCGAGCTTGTCGCCCGCGCGATCGCCGCCCGCGCCCTTGAGCGCGACGCCTGACGGCGCTATCCCCGGCATTCCCGACAGGAGAGAGAGAGACGATGCCCATCACCCTGCCCGCGACGCTTCCCGCCTTCGAGGTCCTCTCGAAGGAAGGCGTCATGGTGATGACGCCGGACCGCGCCGCGCACCAGGACATCCGGCCGATCAGGATCGGGCTTCTGAACCTGATGCCCAAGAAGATCCAGACCGAGAACCAGTTCGCCCGGCTGATCGGCGCGACCCCCCTTCAGATCGACTTCCAGCTCATCCGGATGAGCGAGCACCAGACACGGAACACCGCCTCCGAGCACATGGCCGCCTTTTACCGTCCCTTCCAGGAGGTGAAGGCCGCAGGCGAGAAGTTCGACGGGCTGATCATCACCGGTGCGCCGATCGAGCATCTGCCCTTCGAGGAAGTGACCTACTGGGACGAGCTCTGCGAGGTGATGGACTGGACGCAGACCCACGTCCATTCGACCTTCGGCGTCTGCTGGGGCGGAATGGCGATGGCCTATCATTTCCACGGAGTGAAGAAGCACATGCTGGACCACAAGGCCTTCGGCTGCTTCCGTCACCAGAACCTCGTACCCGCCTCGCCCTACCTGCGCGGCTTCTCCGACGATTTCGTGATCCCGGTCAGCCGCTGGACCGAGATGAAGGATGCCGAGATCGAGACCGCGCCGGGCCTCAGGACGCTTCTCGGGAGCGATGAGGTCGGCCCCTGCCTCGTCGAGGACACCTGCCACCGCGCGCTCTACATCTTCAATCACTTCGAATACGACAGCGAGACGCTGAAGCAGGAGTACGACCGCGACGTGGCCAGCGGCACGGCGATCAACGTGCCGCAGAACTACTATCCGGACGACGATCCCTCGCGCCCGCCCCTGAACCGCTGGCGCAGCCATGCGCACCTGCTTTACGGCAACTGGATCAACGAGATCTACCAGACCACGCCCTTCGAGATGGAGCGAATCGGCAACTGACCGGGTGACGGGGACGGGCCCCGCCGCGCCTCAGGCGCCGATTGCACGCGCCCCCGCGATGGTCATACTGGCGGCGTCATGACCGCGAGGAGACGTTCCATGGCCAAGAACGACGCGACCACGCCCGACCCCGGCACGATCCCTTTCGTCGGCGACATCACGCGGTTTCTCAACGAGGAGGCGCCCGCCCATGTCCGCAAGGCGATCGAGCAAGCGGACAAGGACGACATGCTGTCGCAGGACTTCCCCTATGACGAGGAAATGAGCGGGAAGGATTACGACCACCACATGGAGAAGCTCCAGATCGAGCTGGTGAAGATGCAATACGGGTTGCGGGCCGCCGGCGGGCGTCTGACCGTGCTCTTCGAGGGACGCGACGCGGCCGGGAAGGGCGGCGCCATCGAGCGGATGCGCGAAAACCTCAACCCGCGCAACGCCTACATCGTCGCCCTGCCGAAACCGAGCGAGCGCGAGGCGACGCAATGGTATTTCCAGCGCTATGTGGACTGGCTCCCGGCGGCGGGTGAAGTCGCGCTCTTTGACCGGTCCTGGTATAACCGGGGCGTCGTGGAGAAGGTGTTCGGCTTCTGCACCGATGCCCAGCGGAAACTCTTCTTCCGGCAGCTTCCGGATTTCGAGAAGATGCTGGCCGAGGAGGGCATCACGCTTGTGAAGCTCTGGCTCTCGGTCGGCCGCGCCGAACAACTGCGCCGCTTCCTCGCACGCGAAAGGGACCCGCTGAAGCAGTGGAAACTCAGCTGGATCGACGTCGAGGGCCTGAAGAAATGGGACGCCTATTCCGAAGCCATCGCCGAGACGCTGGCGAAATCGCACACCAAGACCGCCCCCTGGACGGTGCTGCGCGCAGATGACAAGAAGCGTGCCCGGATCGCGGCGATCCAGACCGTGCTTCATGCCGTGGACTATGCCGGCAAGGACAAGGCGGCGATCGGCAAGGTGGACGCGAAGATCTGCGCCGGTCCCGACATCCTGAATGTCTAAACGCGGCTACCATCACGGAAACCTCCGCCAGGCCCTGATCGACGCGGCACTCGCGCTGATCGAGCGCCAGGGTCCGCAGGGCTTCACGCTCTCGGACGCGGCCAAGTCGGCGGGCGTGACGCCGGCCGCCGTCTACCGCCATTTCGCCGGGCGCGACGACCTCATCGCCGAGATCGCCCGGCAGGGCTTCGAGATCTTCGCAGATCTCATGGACCACGCCTTCAACGAGGGCAGGCCCTCGGCGCTGGCCGCCTTCGAGGCGACGGGGCGCGCCTACCTCGCCTTCGCTCGGAAGTTCCCCGGCCATTACATGGCGATGTTCGAAAGCGGCATCTCGCTGAACGCAAACCCCGACCTCGCCCGCTCCGCCGAACGCGCGCGCCACGTCTTCACCCGCTCGGCCGAGGCGCTTTCGCAGCATATCCCGGCCGGCAAGCGCCCGCCCGCCTCGATGTTCTCGGCCCATATATGGGCCCTGAGCCACGGCGTCGTGGAGCTTTACACCCGTGGCGCACCGGGCGCGCGCGCGCCCTTCCCGCCCGAGGACATCCTTGAGACCGGTATCGGCATCTACCTGCGCGGCCTCGGCCTCCTGCCGCCCGACGTCTGAGCGATTGCTGGCGCCTGGCGGTCTCGCCCATGCGATTTCCGCGCGCAGGGACGCGGAAGCGCCCTTGCCCAAGGCCTCGTCCTGAGACTAGGGATCGCCCATGGCCACCGCAGATTCCCCCCTGTCGCAAGACGACGATTCCCGCGCCCGCCGCAACGTCTGGGTGCTGGTCGCCGCGCAGGCGGTGCTCGGCGCGCAGATGCCGATGATCTTCACCGTCGCAGGGCTCGCCGGGCAGATGCTGGCGCCGAACCCCTGCTGGGCGACGCTGCCGATCTCGATGACGGTCCTCGGCTCGATGACGGCGGCCACGCCGCTCTCCGCGCTGATGGCGCGCCACGGCCGGCGCGCGGGTTTCTGGCTCGGCGCCGGCGCCGGGGCCGCGGGGGCCGCCATCTCGGCCTTCGGCCTCTGGCAGGGCTCCTTCGCAATCTTCGTCATCGGCGCCTTCCTCACCGGGTTCTACATGTCGGCGCAGGGGTTCTACCGCTTCGCCGCCGCCGACACTGCCTCGCCCGCCTTCCGGCCGAAGGCGATTTCCTGGGTGATGGCGGGCGGGCTCGCCTCGGCCATCGTCGGGCCGCAGCTGGTGAAGGTGACAGCCGAGGCGATGCCGGTCGCTTTCCTCGGCACCTATCTGGCCGCGGTCGCCGTGAACCTCCTCGGCGCCCTTCTCTTCTTCCTCCTCGACATCCCGACGCCGCCACGCCGTGCCGAGGGCGCGCCCGCCGGCCGCGCCCGAGGCGCGATTCTTCGCGACCCGACCATCGCCGTGGCGATGATCTGCGGAATGGTCAGCTACGCGCTGATGAATCTCGTGATGACCTCGACGCCCCTCGCCGTCGTCGGCTGCGGCTTCGGCAAGTCGGATGCGGCCGACATCGTCTCGGCGCATGTGCTCGCGATGTTCATCCCCTCCTTCTTCACCGGCCATCTGATCGCCCGCCTCGGAGCGCCGGTCGTCGTCGGGATCGGCCTTGCCATCCTCGCTGCGGCCGGTGCGGTGGCGATGACGGGGGTGGATCTGGAACAGTTCTACGCGGCCCTCGTCCTTCTCGGAATCGGCTGGAACTTCGGCTTTATCGGCGCGACGACGCTCCTCTCCACGGCCCATGCGCCGGAGGAACGCGGCCGCATCCAGGGGATCAACGACCTTGTCGTCTTTGGCGGCGTCACCGCGGCCTCCTTCGCATCGGGCGGGCTGATGAACTGCTCCGGCACCAGCGTGGTCGCCGGTTGGCAGGCGGTGAACCTCGCCATGATCCCCTTCCTCGTCCTCGCCGGCGGCTCGCTCATCTGGCTGGTGCTGCGGCCGAAGGCCTGAGCGCCCGGCGCCGGCTGTCTGGGGCGCTGCCCCCGGACGTCCGGGTCCTCCCTGCAACGGCGAAGCCGCTTCGGTCAGAAACGCCCGGTGAGCGCCACCCAGAGCAGCCTTCCACGGCGCGCGAATTCGGACGGGGCGAGGCCGCCGGCGGCGACGAGGGTCGCGCGCGCCGCTGCCCGCCGCAACACGGCATCGGCGCCTGCGGCAGACCAGAGCGCGGGGCGCGCCGGGGCCGGAACGATGGTGCGGACGCGCCGTCCCCGCGCGATGCGGGCGCGACCCTCAGCGGCGAGCGCTCCTATCGCTTCGGGACGGCCATCGACGAGCGGCAGGCGGCCACGCGCCTCAAGCTCCGGGGCCGCGCGAAGCCATTGGGCGAGGCCCGCACCCCAGGCAAGGTCGCGCACCACGGCCTCGGCGCCCTGCGGCGCGCCGAGCGCGCAGGCCGCGCCCCACATGAGGTTGCCCGCCGTGGCATCGAGATAGGCGTCGAAATGGGCGCGGTCCTCGAAGGGTTCGGACAGGCAGTCCCACCGCCGCGCCTCGGCGAGGCCGCAGAGCAGTTCGGCGAGGTTGCTGTCCGCGGCGAGCATCGGAGCCAGCGCCTCGATCACGGGATGGCCCCTGCGCTCGCGGCCCGCGCCAAGGTCGCGGATCGTGTCGATCCACCATTGCAGCCGCATCTCCGCCAGCATCGGCTCCCGCGCGGCCCAGGGTGCGCGGGCGATCTCCAGGTTCACGGCGTAGAGCGGCCAGAGCCGCAGCCGCGCCTCCGCCGGCGCGGCCATCGTCGCGTCGAAACGGTCGGGATCGCCCTCCTCGACCAGCCGCGCGCAGACCTCGATGCTCATTCCGGGGCCACGACCAGAAGCGCGTAGGCGATGTCGTCGGGCGCCGCCTGCCAGCGTTCGATCTCGGTCTCGGCCGCGTCGAGCACACCCCCGAGGGCCGCGTCCGCCCCCGGCCGCAGGGCCGCGATCCGCCGGGCCATCGGATCGTAATAGTCGCGGAAGGCCGCGCCGAGGACCATGCGCTCCCCGAGCACGCGACAGCCGGCCGCAGCCACCCGCCTTCGGATGCCCTCGATACCGGTGATCGCGGGATACTCCTCGGCCCAGAAGGCGTGCGCAGCCGCCGAGGCGCGTGGCGGAAGGCAGGGCTCGGAGAAGGCGACCCGCCCGCCCGGGGCAAGGGCCTTCCGCCAGAGCAGCAGCCCCTCGGTCACACCAAGGAAATAGATGCCCCCCGCGCACCAGATGAAATCGTAAGGCCCGGTCACCTCCGCCATGTCGCCTTCGCGCACCGTCACCCGCGCGCCATAGGGCGCGACGGCAGCCCGGGCTTCGGCGACGAAATGCGGCACGCGGTCCACGGCTTCGATCCGGGCGCCCGGCCGCGCCTTGGCCAGCGTCCGCGTGTCCGCGCCCGGCCCGCAGGCGAGGTCGGCGATCCGGGCCTCCTCGGGCACGGCGGCGGCGTAGAGCGCCCAGTGCACGTCCTCCGGCCGCCCCGGCCCCTCGCGCGGCAGGTCGCGGTGGAGCGTGAAGAACGACGGATCGGGCGTCATGCCTGCGCCCCGCCGGCCGGAACCGCGCCGTCGCGCACCAGCTTCCAGGTGATCGCGTCCAAGAGCGCCTCGAAGCTCGCGTCCACGATGTTCGGGCTGACCCCGACCGTCGACCAGCGGTGGCCCGCGCTGTCCTCGCTGTCGATGATGACGCGGGTCACGGCCTCGGTGCCGCCTTGCGTGATCCGGACCTTGAAATCGACCAGCTTCATGTCGTCGATGCAGGCCTGATAGGGGCCGAGATCCTTGGCCAGCGCCTTCGATAGCGCGTTGACCGGGCCGCGGTCCGATCCCGTCTCGTCCATCGACTCGCTGACCGACAGCATCTTCTGCCCGCCGATCTTCACCACGACGACCGCTTCGGACAGCGTGATCATCTCGTTGTACTTGTTCTTCCGCCGCTCGACCGTGACGCGGTAGCGCTTGACCTCGAAGAAATCGGGCAGGAGGCCGAGTTCCCGCCGCGCCAGAAGCTCGAACGAGGCCTGCGCGCCGTCATAGGCATAGCCCTGGTCCTCGCGCGTCTTGACCGTGTCGAGGATGCGGGCGAGCGCGCCGTTCTCGGGCGCGGCGATCCCGGCGGCGGCGAGGCGGGCGCGCAGGTTCGACTGGCCGGCCTGGTTCGAGATCGGGATCAGGCGCTCGTTGCCGACCAGCGCGGGGTCGACATGTTCGTAGGTCGAGGGGTCCTTCAGGATCGCGCTGGCATGAAGCCCCGCCTTGTGCGCGAAGGCCGAGGCGCCGACGTAAGGGGCACTGCGCAGGGGCACCCGGTTCAGGATGTCGTCGAGCATCCGGCTCGCCTTGGTCAGGCCGTGGAGCGCCTCCATCGTGATGCCGGTCTTAAAGCGGCTGGCATAGGGTTCCTTCAGAAGGAGCGTCGGAATGAGCGTCGTCAGGTTGGCATTGCCGCAGCGTTCGCCGAGGCCGTTCAGCGTGCCCTGGATCTGGCGCGCGCCGGCGGTGACGGCGGCGAGCGAATTGGCGACGCCGAGGCCGGCATCGTCATGGGTGTGGATGCCGACATGGGGTCCGGGAACGCCGGCGGCGATGACGGCCCTGACCCCGGCCTGCACGTCGGGGGG
Source organism: Albidovulum sp. (assembly GCF_041919395.1). Taxonomy (NCBI): domain Bacteria; kingdom Pseudomonadati; phylum Pseudomonadota; class Alphaproteobacteria; order Rhodobacterales; family Paracoccaceae; genus Albidovulum; species Albidovulum sp. Next base: position 4,994 of record NZ_JAYRTX010000083.1, on the reverse strand, counting down.
CAGCGTGCCGCCATTGGTGTCGCAGAGGACGACCCAGCGGGCGCCGGCGTCATGGGCGGCCTTGCAGGCGGCGACGGCATAGTCCGGGTTTGCCCTGAAGCCTTCGAAGAAGTGCTCGGCGTCGAAGATGGCCTCGCGCCCCTTCGCGACGGCATGGGCGACCGAGGCGGCGATGTTGTCGAGGTTCTCGTCGAGCGTGATGCCGAGCGCGGTGGCGACGTGAAAGTCGTGGGTCTTGCCGACGAGGCAGACGGCGGGAGTGCCGGCGTTGAGGACGGCGGCGAGCACGTCGTCGTTCTCGGCCGACCTCCCGGCGCGCTTTGTCATGCCGAAGGCGGTGAAGGTGGCGCGCGTCTCCGGCCTCGCGGCGAAGAAGTCGCTGTCCGTCGGGTTGGCGCCGGGCCACCCGCCCTCGATGTAGTCGACCCCGAGGGCGTCGAGGGCGGCCGCGATCTGCACCTTGTCCGCGACCGAGAACTGCACGCCCTGGGTCTGCTGGCCGTCGCGCAGCGTGGTGTCGTAGAGGAAGAGGCGTTCGCGGGTCATGCGGCCTCTCCACCGCCCCGGCCGCCGCGCCGGGGCCTCGCTGCGAATGGAGCGGGGCCCCGGATCAAGTGCGGGGCGACAGGGTGCATAGCATCAAGACGCGCGGCGCGCAGATCCTTCTCTTCCGGGCCGCCTGCGGCCCGGTTCGCCCCCGACCCGCCCCCCAGGGCGGGGGCGAAATCGCCCCCACCCTCGGGCCGGGGGCGAACCTGTGTGGTGCGTCGTGCCGGATGGAGGCTCATTTCAGGGCCTCCAGCTTGGCGGGGTCGAAGTCAGGGCCGGGAACGAGGTCAATGGCATCCTTGGAAATCCGGACCTCCACTCCCGCATCCGCGAGTGCCTTCTTGCGACGATCCACTGCAGTAAAGTCCTTCGTTTGCTTAGCCAAAGCGTAAGCGACAACCAGATCGAGATGCCTTTCGTCGAGCAGATGTCGAGCATCTTGTCTCTCTGCCCGACGCTTCAGAAGTGACCCGTAAAGACCTAATACATCCAGTCCTGTCAGGAACTCGACTGAAAGGTGCGTCAGGTCAACCCGGTCGCCTGATTGATGCACGAGGTCTCCGCGATGCGCTTTCACAAGGAGATCACCTGCCATTTCCAGACAGGCTATTGCATCTGCGGTGTTAAGGTCATTGCTGAGTGAATCCCTTATAGCTCGAGGCACATCACGCCATGCACCGGACGGGGGCCGTCCCTTTTCAAGCGCGATTGTTAATGCAGGCAATAGCGTGTCCAAGCGCTTGTCGGCCTCGTGTCGCTTCTTTTCCGTCCAGTCCATCGGCCTGGAATAATGCGTCATCAGCATCACGAACCGGATCACCTCGCCGGGTATCCCCCGGTCCAGCAGATCGCGCACCGTGAAGAAGTTGCCCAAGGACTTCGACATCTTCCTGCCCTCGACCTGCAGCATCTCGTTGTGCATCCAGACCCGCGCGAACTCGCTTTCCGGGTGGGCGCACATCGACTGGGCGATCTCGTTCTCGTGGTGCGGGAACTGCAGGTCGATGCCGCCGCCGTGGATGTCGAAGCTGTCGCCCAGCAACTCGTGGCTCATCGCCGAGCATTCGATGTGCCAGCCGGGCCGGCCCCGGCCCCAGGGGCTCTCCCATCCCGGCAGGTCGGGGGTGGAGGGCTTCCAGAGGACGAAGTCCATCGGGTCTTCCTTGAACGGCGCGACCTCGACCCGCGCGCCGGCGATCATGTCGTCGACCGACCGGCCCGAGAGCTTGCCGTAGCCCTCGTAAGACCGCACCCGGAAGAGGACATGGCCCGCCTTCTCATAGGCATGGCCCCTGGCGATCAGGTCCGAGATCATCGCGATCATCTGGCCGATATACTCGGTCGCGCGCGGCTCGGCCGCGGGCGGCAGGTTGCCGAGCGCCGCCATGTCCTCGTGGTACCAGCGGATCGTCTCGTCGGTGCGCTCGCGGATCAGGTCTTCCAGCGACCGCGGGTCGCCGGCATCCTTGCGGCGCTGCGCCTCGGCGTTGATCTTGTCGTCGACGTCGGTGAAGTTCCTGACATAGGTGACGTGGTCCGGCCCGTAGACATGGCGCAGAAGCCGGAAGAGCACGTCGAAGACGATCACGGGGCGCGCATTGCCCAGGTGAGCGCGGTCATAGACCGTTGGGCCGCAGACATACATCCGCACGTTCGCCGGATCGATCGGCGCGAAGTCCTCCTTCGCCCGGGTCCTGGTGTTGTAGAGCCTGATCCTCGTCATGGCCAAATCCCTCGCGCGCGCGTCCCGGCGGCGGGCTTACCAGTCTCTCATGCTCGTGAAAACAGAAGAACGGCCCGCCTGACGTCTGTCAGCCGGTAATGCACATGGTGCAGATGATGCCGTCGAACTTCATGCCCGTCCTGATAGCGCGGAAACCGCGCCATGCCAAGGGGTTCCGGGGGGTGGCGGCGGGGCCACGCGGGCCCCGCCCTGCCTCAGGCGCCGACGCTCGAGAAGGTCTGGCGCGTGTCGGGGATGACACCGAGCCAGCTTGCGATGGTGCGGGCCACATGGTCGGTGATCTGGCTCTTCTGCGACTGGCCGGCGAGCCGGGCGCGCGCCATGGCGGCACCGGTCATCGCGGGGAAGGAGGCCTCGACATGCTCCGGCCCCGCCAGCACCTCCCCGGTGCGCGCGTCCCGCGCGGTGATGTCGAACTCGATGTCGTGCACACCCGCCGGCGCCCGCGTCTCGGCGGTGAAGGTCATCGCGTGGAATCGCGTCATCGTCACCTCGAGCCGCACCGGACGGCCGCCCTTGAGCCCCGCCGCCCCGCGCGAGATGGCGGTCTTCATGATCGCCGCCACCTGGTTGTAGCGGTCGCCCGAAGGGTCCTCGCGCCAGACGATGTCGGCCTTCGGCACGAAGCTTTCCTCTTCCGAGACGGAGAGCGTGCGCGGCACCGTCACCTCCACAGCCGAGATCCGCCACCCCTGCGAAGGGGCCGGTTCATCGTAGAACGTCCGGAACGAGCCGCCGCAGCCGGCGAGCGCCAGCACCATCATCACGGCCCTGCGCCGCGATACCGCCTCCACCACAGACATGGAATACTCCCTTCACCCACTAATCCGAATCGGTACGCGCCGATCGGGACTGTCTAGCGCGTGAAGGTGACGGCAATCAGGGGAAATTGCGTCGATCTTGCCAGATTCGGCAACGATCCCGGGGCTGACTGCGGAATTGCTGCCATAACGTGAAAAAAGGAGCCCGCCATGCCCGCCATCGCACGCCACGACCCCGGCCCCGCCTTCCGTGCCATGCACCGCCCCGGCGACCCCTTCATCCTCGCCAATGCCTGGGATCGGGGCTCGGCCCGGATGCTCGCCGCGCTCGGTGCGCAGGCGCTCGCCACCTCCTCGGCGGCCCATGCCTTCACCCTCGGCCGGCCCGACGGCGGCACGGTGAGCCGCGACGAGGCGCTGGCCCATGCCGCCGATCTCGTCTCGGCGACCCCCCTGCCCGTTTCGGGCGATTTCGAGAACGGCTTCAGCAAGGCGCCCGAGACCTGCGCCGAGACCGTGCGCCTCGCGGCGGAAGCCGGGCTCGCCGGCATCTCGATCGAGGATACCGACCTGCCCGGCGCGGGCGCCTACGACCGGGCCTTCGCCGTGGACCGCATCCGCGCCGCCGCCGCCGCCGCGCGCTCGCTGCCCCGCGATTTCGTGCTCGTCGCGCGGGCCGACGGGGTGATGACCGGCGGCTACGGCTTCGAGGAGGCGCTGGCCCGCGTCACCGCCTTCGCTTCGGCCGGGGCCGATTGCGTCTATGTACCCTTCCCGCCCGCGCCCGCGGACCTCGCCAGGATCGCCGAGGCCACCGGCAAGCCGGTGAACGCGCTCGCGGCCGGCCCCTTCGCCCGGCTGACGCGGGCGGAGTTCGCGCGGCTCGGCGTCGCCCGCATCTCGCTCGGCTCGGCGCTGGCCCGCGTGACGCACCGCGCCATCCGCGACGCGGCGCGGGCGATGTTCGGCGAGGGAACGTTCCTGCCGCTGACCGAAGGCATGCCGGGTGCCGAGGTCGATGCCTGCCTTGCACGGTTCGCCGATGGCTGACGGCTGCCTCCGGCGCCGGCCGCTCCGGAGCCTCTGGCACGTCTGCTGCCTCATGGTTCTCGCGCTGGCCCTCGTCCCCCGCTCCGCCGCGGCGGAGCCCTGGCCGCTGCGGAGCGACCCTTACGTCACCGACATCGCCGGGGTGCTGCCCGAGGACGAGGAAAGCCGCCTCCGCGCCGAACTCGCTGCCCTGCGCACGGAAACCGGCGTCGCAATGGCGGTTCTCACCCTCCGGTCGCGATCCGACTACGACGGCTCGTCGACGCTCGCGGCGTTCGCGACCGGCGTCTTCAATGCCTGGGGCATTGGCGACGGGGCGCGCAACGACGGCATCCTCGTCCTCGTGGCCACCGAGGATCGCGAGCTCCGCATCACGCTCGGCGCGGGCTACGATCAGGGATATGACGTTCTGGCCGAAGACATCGCCGCGCGCCACTTCCTGCCCGACCTCCGCCAGGGCGCAGCGGCGCGCTCCATCATGGCCGGTTCGCGGGAGGTGATGGCGCGGATCGCGCGGCAGCATGCGGCGCGTCTTTTGCCCGAGGCCCCGCCTGCGCGGCGCGACGGCCTGCCCGCCTGGCTGCCCTTCGCGGTCATCGCCGCGGGCATTGCCGTCGTCGCCTTCCGCCGCCGCGGGCGTGGCGCCAAAGGTGATCCGACCCTGCCGACAAGGCGAAACGGCGGCACCCGAAAGGATCGCGACGACCGGGTGAAGAACCGAGGCGGCGGCGAACGCGAGGCAGACCGCCCCGAAGGCGGGCATTCCTCTGGCGGAGGCGGGACGGGGCGCTGGTAGCGGAAAGGGGTCGCGGGGGGCCCGAGGCCCCCCCGCCCGGTCAGAACCCGGAGCCCCCCGGCCGCGCCCCCGGCCGGGGGGGAAAGTACGGGCC
>NZ_JAYRTX010000082.1:0-15522 GCF_041919395.1 Albidovulum sp. | reverse complement strand
CCGCTGCGGTCCGCCGATCAGGGGCCGCAGCTTCGCCTGTAGCGCCGACCGTCAGTCCCCGCGCCGACCCCGTGCAGGATGACCGACAGGTTGATGTCGGTGTCGGCCTTTACACTAGTCGAGGACGTGAAGCGACGCGAGAGGGAAAGATCGACGGTGGCGCAGTCTGTCCGCCAGGCCACGCCGAGGGCAGCGCGCGTGGCCCGCGCGGCCTCGAAGTCGTAGCGCCCTGTGAAGGAGCCGCGCCAGTTCGCCCCCATGTCCCAGCCGGCGTCGAAGACAAGCTCGGACGTCGGCTTCAGGCGGTTCTCGGCCGGGTCGGCGACGAGCCAGAGATAGCCCGCCGTGAGGTCGTATCGGCCGCCGTCATAGCCGAGGAGCAGCTCCTCGCGGCTTACGTCGAGACCGTCGTCGAAGGTCATGCGGTTCATCACGCGAAGCCCGTCGGGCGTGGCGAGATGCGCGGCGACAAGCCAGTCCGAACTGGTCCCGTCGAGCCCCGAGGCGGTGGAGAACTGGCCGAGATCCTCGGTGCGGAAGACCCGGCCGGCGGTGACGCCGAGCGTCCAGCCGAGGGGGTCGTGGCGCGTCCAGGTCAGGCCTAGGTTCAGCCGGGAGCCGAGTTCGCGCCCATCGGCGCCCGGAAAACGGCTGAAGTCGAAGAGGTTGCCTTCGTCGAAATTTACGATCTGGCTGTCCTCGTTCGGCACCGCATCGGCGCTGTCTGGCGCCCAGACGAATTGCGCGACCGGCTCGATCACCTGGCTCGCCCCGCGCGGGCCAGCCGATCGGACCCAGGGCCAGCGCAGCTCCACCGCGGCGGCGGGAAGGAGGCGCGTCACCGTGCCGGGATAGGCCGGGTCCTGGCCGATGGAATAGAGGTCGGCGGTGACCTGGGCCGCGCCGGCGAGGACCATGCCGTTCTGCAGGATCCAGCTCCGCCGCCAGTCGACGACCGCGCTCGCCCGCGCCACGTCGCGGCCGTCGACGATGCCGTCGCCGTTCGCATCGGTCGAGACGTCGGAAGAGCGGCGGTGACTGTGCAGGTCGAACTCGAACTGGGCCTCGCCGCCGATGAGGCGCGGCGTGAAGCGCCGGATCACGCTGAGATCGCCGACGAGCGTCGGCAGAACCGCGTTGTCGTCGCCCGAGCGGATCGACCAGTAGCGAAAGAGGCTCGCCTCGACATGCTCGTTGCGCCGGGTGCGGGTGACGCTGACGCCGCTTTCCAGGAGGTCCTTCTCCTCCAGCCCGTAATCGAGGAGATAGGCGTCGTCGCTGACCTCCTGGAGCGTGACGCCGAGGCGGAAGTCGCGCGGCAGGGCGAATTCGCCCGAGGCGAAGAGGTAGCCGCGGGTGTCGCCGGGCCGGAGGTCGTCGCGGGTCAGCGCGCCGTTCACCTCGATGGACCCGGTGCGGAGGGCTTCCCTGTAACGGAACTCCAGCGTCCGGGTGCGGCTCGCCGAGAAATAGGGGGTAAGCGTCAGGTCGCGGCTGTCGCCGATGGCGATGAAGTAGGGCAGCTTCAGCCCCGGCCCGAGCGCCGTGGTGGTGCGGAAGCGCGGCATCAGGAAACCCGTGGACCGCTTGAGCGTCGGGTCGGGCATCCTCAGGCGCGGCACGTAGAAGACCGGGACCCCGGCGACGCGGAACTGGGCGTGGTCGAAATAGAGCTGGCGTTCGGTCTGGTCGTGGACGACGCGGCGGGCGCGGATCTCCCAGAGCGGCGTCGGGTTCGAGGGGCAGACCTGGCAGGAGGAGGCGACGACCCGGGAGGCGCGGGTGAAGCGGCCGCTCGACCGGGCGATTTCGTCCGCGGCGATCTGGAGCTGTTCGTCGAGCACCATACGCGCGCTTCTGAGCACGCCCTCGGTCAGGTCGCGCGAGAGCTCTGCCTGATCGGCGAGGATCACCGTGCCCGCCCCGTCGGTCAGCGTGATCGGCCCCTCGATGGCGAGCTTCTCGGTCGCGCCGTCATAGACGATCCGCCGGGCGGTGAGCCGTGCACCCTTGTAGAAGACCTCGACCGCGCCCTCGGCGGTCAGCAGATCGTCCGCGGTCAGGAAGACCCTGTCGGCAATGAGGGTCGCCGCCTCCTCTGCCCGTCCGGGCAGGGGGACGGGCAGGGTGGCGAGCCAGAGGAAGAGCGCGAGCAACAGCCGCCGCATCAGCCGTCCTCTAGATGCAGCAGAAGCGTGAGCGAGAGGAGAACGGCCGCGAGCGGCGGGCTCCAGGCGGCGAGGGTGACCGGGATCTGGCCGTTCTCGCCGAGAACCTGGGCGAAATTCCGCAGGAGGAATATCGCAAAGCCCGAGACGATGGCGAGAAGCACCATGGTTCCGGTATGCCCGGATCGGGCATGGCGCATGGTGAACCCTGCGCCGACGAGCACCATGGCCATGAGAAGGAGCGGCAGCGCGAGTTCCATCTGGAACCAGACATTGTGCTTGCGCGCCGAGAAGCCCGCCCGTTCGAGCCCGTCGATGAATGCCGGCAGGTCCCATATCGCGATGGTGGAGGGCGTGCCGAAGCTGTCGCGGATCTGGTCCGGGGTGAGGTCCGAGGGCAGGTCGAGCGTGGCGTGGCGGCGTGCCTCGCGCTCGGGGTTCGCGCCGGCCTCGAAACGCCATTCCTTTGCGTCGGTCAGGGACCATGCTCCTTCGGTCAGCCGCGCCTCGGCCGCGTCGATGCGCGCGACCGGACCGCTCGCCTCGGCGAAGGCGAGGAAGCTCGCGTCGTAAAGCACCGTCCCGTCGGTGTTCGACCGGGCCGCGTGGATCACCGTCTGCCCCTCCGGCCCGCCCTGGCGGAGCCAGAGCCCCTCGCGCGAGACCGAGAGAACGTTGCCCTCGCCGAGCTTGTAGCGGTTGGCGAGCGTCTCGTAGCGCTTGGCGGTGCCTGCGACGACGGGATTGAGGAGAGCGACCGCGAGCGCGCCGATGAGGAGCGTCGTCACGAGGGGCGCGACGAGCATCCGGAGCGCCGAACGGCCCGCGGCGCGGATCACGACGAGTTCGGAGGATCGCGCGAGCGCGAGGAAGACCGCGATGGAGGCCAGTATCAGGATCATCGGCAGGATGCGGTAGACCGCCTGCGGCGTGTTCAGCGCCGCAAGCTCCGCTGCCGCGCCGAGGCTGATGTCGGCGTCGGCGAAGCGGCGGATCTGCTCGATCATGTCGATGAGGTAGAGAAGGACGAAGAAGCCCGCGAAAACCGTAAGGACGGTCTTGGCGAAGCGGCGGGCGATATAGAGGGCGAGCGTCATGAGGCCACCGCCGCGACGAGGCCGTGGTGCACCCGCCGCGCCCGGCCCGCGAGCGCGAGAGCGCCCGCCGCGATCGCGAGCCCGGCCACGACCGGCAGGTAGATCGCGGGCCAGGCGGCGGAGGAGCGGGCGACGAGGCTCGTCGCGCCGTTGGCGAGGAACTGCACGAAGACGAGGAGGACGACCGAGAGCGCGATCTGTCGCCAGAGGCCGAAGCGGCTGAAGCCGCCGGTGAGCAGCGTCGCAAAGCCGATGAGCGCCGAGACGAGCGCAAGGAAGGGCCGGGCGATGCGTTCATGGCCTTCGAGCAGCATCGCCGCCTCCGTCGTCCCGTAGGCCGCCGCGCTGTCCGCCGAGGCCGCAAGGAGAACGGGCGTCGGCAGTTCCTCGACCGATGGAAGGCGGCCGGCCGCGCCGCCGATGAGCGCGCCGAGGTCATAGGAGAAGTCGGCAAAGCGTGTGACCGACAGCGCCGCCGTCGCCGTGGCGAGGGTCTGCGCCATCCCCTCGAACATCACGAGCTTCGGGCCGGTGTCGCTCTTCACCAGAAGCGCCCGCTCGGCGGTATATGTCGTCCGCCGGCCGGGCGTGCGCGCATCGGTCAGGAAGATGTCCTCGAGCTCGCCCTGCGGGCTGATCGCGCGGATGTAGAAGGTGATCCCGCTGGCGGGGTGCAGGAACGTCCCTTCGGTGAGGAATCGCGACGCGACGTTCTCGGCGATCTCGCCCCGCCGCTCGGCGAGCTTCGTTCTGCTCGCCGGCACGAGCACATGGGCGAGGATCGCCACCATGAGGGTGACCACGAGGCCGAAGTAGACGACGGGGCGCGCCAGCCGGAAGGGCGAGAAGCCCGTGGCCATCATCACCACGAGTTCGCTTTCCGACGCGAGCCGGTTGGTGACATAGACCGAGGCCACGAAGGCCGCCACCGGCAGGACGAGACGGATCACGTTCGGAAGGGTGAGCGCGGTGAATTCCAGGAACACCCAGGCCGACTGCCCGTCGGAGATGAGCTGGTCGAAGAGCGAGACCGCGCGGTTGATCCAGTAGACGGACACCAGGACGAGCGCGAAGAAGCCGAAGAGCATCATCAGCTGCGACAGCATGTATCTGTCGAATTTCGACACTGCTTCCTCGTCGGTCTGCCTCGCCCCATCCCTAGACCAAAGCTCGGGGCGGGAAAACTCATATCTGGCCAAGGGCGGAGGGCGCGGATAGGGTCGGGGCCGAATTCTGCCGGAGTATGACATGACCCTGCCCGTGACCCCCGATTTCGCCCCGATCGCGCCCGCAGCCCTCGCCGCCGCCGAAGGCCGGCTCGTCCTCGTCCTGACGCCCGACGGAAGGCTGGGTGCCGCGGCCAGGCGGCTGGACCGTGTGGCGAAGGGGGCGATCGCCCGCGCGCTCGCCGCCAAGGCCTGGGAGAAACTGAAGCCCGGCGAGGCGATGGACCTTGCCTTTCCCGCCGGGCTCGCCGCCGAGGCGCTGCAACTGGTGAAGCTGCCCGCAAGGGCGAGTGCCACCGAGGCCCGCAAGGCCGGTGCAGCCATCGGCCGCGCGCTGGGCGAGGCCGGTGCCATGGTGCTGGCGCAGGGTCAGCGGCGCCCTGCGGACATCGCCTTCGGCCTCGCGCTGAGGGCCTACGACTTCCGCCGCTACCTGACCGGCGAGGCGAAGCCCAAGGGTCCGGTCACGATCATGGTGGACGACCCAGAGGCCGCACGGGCCGCCTTTGCATCGTGTGGCGCCGTTGCCGAAGGCGTCTGCTTCACCCGCGACCTCGTGAACGAGCCCGCGAACGTGCTGACCACGAGCGAGTTCGCGGCGCGTCTGGTCGAGATGCGGACGCTCGGTCTCAAGGTCGAGGTGCTGGAGGAGGCCGACCTCGAAAAACTCGGGATGCGGGCGCTTCTGGGCGTCGGGCAGGGCTCCGAGAGCCCGTCGAAGGTCGTGGTGATGGAATGGCCGGGCGGCAAGAAGGGCGAGGCGCCCTTCGCCTTCGTCGGCAAGGGCGTCTGCTTCGATACCGGGGGCATCTCTATCAAGCCCGCGGCCGGGATGGAGGAGATGACGATGGACATGGGCGGTGCCGGAGTCGTCGCCGGACTGATGCGGACGCTGGCCCTGCGCAAGGCGAAGGCGAATGTCGTCGGCCTCGTCGGCCTCGTAGAGAACATGCCGGACGGCCGCGCGCAGCGGCCGGGCGACATCGTCGCCTCGATGAAGGGCGACACCATCGAGATCATCAACACCGACGCCGAGGGACGGCTGGTGCTGGCCGACGTGCTCTGGTACGCGCAGGACCGCTTCGGCCCGAAGGGCATGATCGACCTCGCCACGCTGACCGGCGCCATCGTCATCGCGCTCGGCCACGAGCACGCGGGCGTCTTTTCCAACGACGACACGCTCGCCGCCGCGGTCCTGAAGGCGGCCGGGGCGGAGAGCGAGGGCGCCTGGCGGATGCCGATGGGGCCGGCCTATGACGAGTTGATCAAGTCGCGCCTGGCCGACATGAAGAACACCGGCGGAAGGCCTGGCGGCTCGATCACCGCGGCGCAGTTCCTCAGACGCTTCGTCAAGGACGAGACGCCCTGGTGCCACATCGATATCGCCGGCGTGACGCTGCAGTCGAAGGACACGACGCTGGCCCCGAAGGGGGCGACCGGCTGGGGGGTGATGACGCTCGACCGGCTGGTGCGCGACATGCTGGAGGGCTGATGGGGCAGGCGATGTTCTATCACCTGACCCGCTCGCCGCTGGAGGCGGCGCTGCCGATGCTCCTGGCGCGGAGCCTCGAGTCGGGCTGGCATGTGGTCGTCCGGGGAACGGATGCGGGGCGGCTCGACTGGCTCGACCAGCGGCTCTGGACCGCGGGCGAGGAGAGCTTCCTGCCGCACGGGCTTTCCGGCGGGCCGCACGACGCGCTGCAACCGATCCTCCTGACCGCCGGGCGCGAGGCGCCGAACGGCGCCCAGTGCCTGATGGCCTTGGACGGGGCGGAGGTCTCGCCCGAGGAGGGCCTGGCGTTGACCCGCGTCTGCGTGCTCTTCGACGGCAATGACCCCGCGGCGGTCGATCACGCCCGCGGCCAGTGGAAGTCGCTCACCGCCGCCGGGGTGCCGGCACAGTACTGGAGCGAGGAGAGCGGGCGCTGGCAGAAGAAGGCGGAAAGCGGCGGCGGGGCGGCGGGATGACGGTCGCGCGGACGGCCGACGAGATGATCGGGGGCATGGCGCCCGTGATCCAACCGGGCGACTTCGTCTTCGCCACCCTCGACGAAGCGCGCACCGGCCGGCTCGCAGCGCTGGCCGTGGCCACCTGCCGCGAAGAGGAGGGGCTTTCGGCGATCCTGCCCGTTGCCGTCGCGCGGCGGGAGGGGCTTGGGGCCGACCAGCCGATGCGCTGCATCACGCTGACGGTGCACTCCGCGCTCGACGGCGTGGGGCTCACGGCGGCGGTGGCCGGCGCGCTGGCCGGGGCGGGCATCCCCTGCAACATGGTCGCGGGCCATCACCACGACCACGTCTATGTGCCCTCGGCGATGGCCGACGAGGCGGTGGCGGTGCTGATGGCCCTGCAGGCCGGGATCGCTAGCGCCGGATGATCAGCCGGTCGCGGGCGAAGGTCACCTCGTGGCGGCCGAGCCAGCTCATGCCGAGGAGAGAGGTGTCAAGCTCGCCACCGTTGACGAGCGCCGGGAGGTCCGTCTCCTCCGCCCCGCCGAGCGTGAAGCGGTCGAGTGTCACGGGGGCGATGGGGACGCGCCCGTTTGCCGTCATCGCGGTGCCGACATAGGCCAGCCCCTCCGGCCGGAGCCCCGCGCGACTTGCGTCGCGCTGGGTGAGGACGATCCCGGAAGCGCCTGTATCGACGACGAAAAGCACCTTGGCGCCGTTCACCTCGGCGGTGAGGTAGTAGTGCCCGTCCTCGGCCACCGGCACTTCGAGCGTGTCGCCCCGGACCACCGCCTCGGTTGGCAGCGCCGCCCGGCGCACATCGTTCCAGAGGCCCGAGATCGCCACCGCGCCAAGGAAGATCAGCCCCCAGATCGCCGCCTGCTGTGCCCGCTTTCCGATCCGCCCGCGGCTTTCGACGATGAAGTACCCGCCCACGACCGCGAGCAGCAGCACGAGATAGACGAGGCGCGGCAGGTCGTTGGCGTCCATGCGTCAGATGAGGCCGGTGCCGCGGATGCCGTCAAGGACGAACTGGACCGAGAGCGCGGCGAGGAGCATGCCCAGCAACCGTGTGATGACGATGATCCCCGTCCGGCCCAGCGCCCGCTCGATCACCGGCGCCGCGAGGAACATCAGGAAGGCGAGCACGACGACCGCGAGCATGACGGCGTGGATCGCCAGCGTATGGGCAAGCCCCGTGGCGGGCGTGTTGTTGACGAGAAGGATCATCGTCGTGAAGGCCCCCGGCCCGGCGATGAGCGGTGTGGCCAGCGGAAAGACGGACGGGTCGTGGTGCGGGTCGGCGTGCTGCCCCTCGCGCCGCTGGGTGCGGCGTTCGAAGAGCATGTCGAGGGCCGTGACGAAGAGAAGGATGCCGCCGGAGATGCGGAAGGCGGGCATGGAGATGCCGATCGTCGCCAGGAGCCGGTCGCCGAGGAGCCCGAAGAGCGTCATGAGCGCCGCGGCGATCAGACAGGCGCGGAGCGCGACGGTGCGGCGCTGCGCGGCGTCCATGCCCTGCGTCAGCGCCACGAAGAGCGGCGCCAGCGCGATCGGATCGATGATCACGAAGAGCGTGACGAAGGCGGTAAGGTAGAATCCCGGCTCCACTAGCCCTCCGCCGCCTCCAGCCGTTCGGCCGCTTCCAGCCAGAGCGCCTCGGCGCGGGCCTGCGCCTCGACCACCTCGGCATGCTTCTTCTGCCAGACGACGGCTTCGTCGGGCTTGGCGTAGACTGCCGGATCGGCCAGCCTCGCGTCAAGTTTGCCGCGCATCTCGTTGAGTTTGGCGAGCCTCTCCTCGCACTTCCTGACCTCGGCGCGCAGCGCGAGGAGGGCGTCGCGCGAAGGGCGGGCGGGCCGCTCCTTCGTTCTTTCTGCGGGCTTCTCCGCCTCCTCGCCCGCCAGAAGTTCCCGCCGGTATTGTTCGAGGTCGCCCGTGTAGGGCGTGACCGTGCCGCCCTTCACGAGCCAGAGCCGGTCGGCCACGAGACCGAGAAGGTGCATGTCGTGGGACACCAGGATCACCGCGCCGGGATACTCGGTCAGCGCCTCCACCAGCGCCTCGCGGCTCTCGATGTCGAGGTGGTTCGTCGGCTCGTCGAGGATGAGAAGGTGCGGCGCGTCTATGGTCGCGATGAGCAGCGAGAGCCGCGCCTTCTGCCCGCCCGAGAGTTTCGCCACGACGGTTTCGGCCTGATCGGCGCCGAGCCCGAAGCCGGCGAGCCTCGCGCGGAGCCTCGCCTGGCCCTCGGCGGGCCGGAGGCGTCCGACATGCTGCAGGGGCGTCTCGTCGAGGTGCAACTCGTCCACCTGGTGCTGGGCGAAATAGCCGATGCGGAGCTTCGAGGCGCGCGTGACCGTGCCGGCCTCGGCCTGGAGCTTTCCCGCAAGAAGCTTCGCGAGCGTCGATTTCCCTTCGCCGTTGCGCCCCAGAAGCGCGATCCGGTCGTCCTGGTCGATCCTGAGGCTCAGCCGCCTGAGGACGGGCGGACCGCCGTAGCCGACGGCCGCGCCCTCCATGGTGACGATGGGCGGCGACAGTTCCTCGGGGGCGGGAAAGCCGAAGACCACCTTTGCGGCATCCTCGGGCGCGGTGATCGGGGTCAGCCGTTCCAGCATCTTGATCCGGCTCTGCGCCTGCACCGCCTTCGAGGCCTTGTAGCGGAAGCGGTCGACGAAGCTCTGCAGATGCGCCCGCCGCGCCTCCACCTTCCGCGCTTCCGCCGCCTGCACCGCCCGCCGTTCGGCCATCTGGCGCGCGAACTGGTCGTAGCCGCCGGCCCAGAGCGTCAGCTTGCGGTTGTCGAGGTGCAGGATCGCCCCCACCGCCCGGTTCAGGAGGCCCCGGTCATGGCTGATGATGATGACCGTGCGGGGATATTTCGCGAGGTAGCTTTCGAGCCAGAGCGAACCTTCGAGGTCGAGGTAGTTCGTCGGCTCGTCGAGGAGAAGGAGGTCGGGCCGCGCGAAGAGGATGCCCGCCAGCGCGACCCGCATCCGCCAGCCACCGGAAAAATCCGAGCACGGCCGCTTCTGCGCCTCAGCGTCGAAGCCGAGGCCCTTCAGGATCGCCGAGGCGCGGCCCTCGGCCGACCAGGCGTCGATGTCGGAAAGCCGGTGCTGGATCTCGGCGATCCGGTGGGCATCGGTCGCCCGCTCGGCCTCGGCCAGAAGGCTCGCGCGCTCCTCGTCGGCGGCGAGCACTGTGTCGATGAGGCTGGTGCCGGAGGACGGCACCTCCTGCGCGACGCCGCCGATCCTGGCGCGCGACGGCAGCGAGATCGCGCCCGATTCGAGTGCGAGTTCGCCCCGGATCAGCCGGAAGAGCGTGGTCTTGCCGGCGCCGTTCCTGCCGACGAGGCCGACCTTGTGGCCGTCGGGAATGGTGGCCGAGGCGCCCTCGAACAGCGGGCGTCCCTCGACGGCGTAGGTGATGTCGGCGATCCGAAGCATGGGGGGCGGATAGCAGAGCATAGCGCCGGGCGGAAGCGCCGGCCTCACCGGCCCGACTTCATTGTGGCTCAAATACTCCGGGGTCCGGGGCAGCGCGCCCCGGGCCCTCCGCCCGCGCCACCTTTTCAATCCCCGCGCCCCGTGCTAGCAGGCGCGCGATCCGAAATCCCGCCGGGCCCCGCGCGTCCCGGCCCGCAGCAAAGGCACCCGACATGGCGATCGAACGCACGCTTTCCATCATCAAGCCCGACGCGACCCGCCGCAACCTCACCGGCAAGATCAACGCCAAGTTCGAGGAAGCGGGCCTGCGCATCATCGCGCAGAAGCGCATCCACCTGAGCCTCGCCCAGGCGGGCAAGTTCTACGAGGTCCACAAGGAGCGCCCCTTCTACGGCGAGCTTTGCGAGTTCATGGCCTCGGAGCCCGTCGTCGTGCAGGTGCTGGAGGGCGAGAGCGCCATCGCGAAGAACCGCGAGGTGATGGGTGCCACCAACCCGGCGAACGCGGCCCCGGGCACGATCCGCAAGGAATTCGCGCTCTCCGTCGGCGAGAACTCGGTCCACGGGTCCGACGCGCCGGAAACGGCGGCGGTCGAGATCGCCTACTTCTTCTCGGGCCTCGAACTCGTCGGCTGACACCGGCGTCCGGCCCTGACATCGCGCGGCCGCCCCGCCGGGGCGGCCGTTCGCGTTTCGCCGCTCAGGCGCTGCGCCTCGGGACGAGGCCGATCTCGTCCAGGGTCTTCTCGATCCCCGCGGGAAGCCCGCAAGGGTGCCCCGCCCCCTGCGCCTCGGCCTTCAGCGCGTCGAAGCGTGCGCGGAGCGCTGTCTTCTCCGCGCCCCGGCAATCGTTCCAGGGCCGCCCCTGCAGGCCCATGACGAGCGCGTAATAGCCGATGAAATGGGGCGGAAGTCCCGCCTTCAGCCAGCGCAGGTAGGCCGCGTCCGCGCCCATCGCGCGCAGGGCCTCGGCGCTCGCGATGCCGGCGCGGGCAAAGGCGGCCTCGGTTGCGGGGCCGAGATTGGGAATGGTCGAGACGGGCGTTGCGGTCATCCGGGCCTCCGGGCCCGGAGCCTAGCGTCACCCCCGCCGGGCGAAAAGCCTCAGATCGAGGCCCAGTCGCTGAAATGCGTCGCGCGCATCTGCTCGGCCGGCGTTTCGGCAAGCTCGCGCTGCGGCGCGCGCTTCTGGCGCGGATCGAAGCTCTCGCCCTGTTGCGGCTGACGCAGTTCGGTCGCGTTGTCCGAGCCCATCTGCTTCGGCATGTCCATCCGTATCTTCCTTCCCATGCGGGGCCTAGCGCCCGCAAACAAGAACCTGTCCTCAGGCCACGCTCACACGTCCCGGTGGCTATGGCGCGGCGCAGATATGACCGGCCCGTGTCACCGTCAAGTGATTCTGCTCCCGAAATCCGGGTGCTCCAAGCCGCAGCGCGGCATTCCGCCGGATTGCGAGTCTTCCCGGCAACAATCCGCGATCGTTCCCCGGGGAAAAGTTACCGACCGGAAACCGTTCTCGGCGGATTCCTGCCCGCAGGACGCCCCGGCGGCGGACTCAGGCGTGGAAGGCGGCGGCGAAGGGTTCGGGGAGCGCGAATTCGGAGAGCGCCCGCGCCCGCGCCTCGGCCGACATCTTGCGCGCGGTCTTGGCGACGATCCGCTCGAGTTCGCCGGCGTCCCGGCCCTCCGCGAAGGGCTGGAGGTACCAGCGCAGGAAGGTGAAGCAGATCACGTCCTCCAGCGCCTGCACCTCCGGGTCGCGCTTGATGCCCTCCTTGCGGATCATCCGGCCCACGCGCTCCACGCTCGCGGGCCCGTAGCCCTCGGCGGCCATGATCCCGCCCACCCGCCGGGCATGGAAGGCGCCGAGGTCGCGGCGCCAGGCGAGGTACCCCTCGCGCCCCTCGGGATAGGCACTGCGCGGCGAGGTCCAGCGTTCGATGTGCTGGCCGCGCGCGGCGAGCTTCAGCTCCTCCGAGGCGTGGGGAAAGAGCCGGTCGAGCTCGGCCGACATGCGTTCCCCGTAGAGGAGCGCGGCCGGCGCGCCCTCGCTCCGGTCGGGGTCGGCGGCGTTGGCGGCGTCGATGGCGGCGAGGGTTCGGGCGAGGCGGGTCATGGCGTCCTTCCGGGTCAGGCGAGGCGGGCGCGAATGGCGGCGAGCGTGTCGTGGACGAGGGCCTCCGCCGCCTCGGCGGTGTCGGCCTCGGCATAGCAGCGCAGTTCCGGCGCGTTGCCGGAGGGCCGCAGGTGGACGATGGCACCCGAGGAAAAGCGGATGCGGAGCCCGTCGGTCAGGTCGATCCCCTCCTCGGGGCCGAGTCGCCCCAGAAGCGCCGCGCGGTCGCGCGGGTCTTCGACGAGGCGGCGTACCAGCGCCTGTGACGTCTCGGTCGGCACATGTTCCAGCCGGTCGGCGGCGGTGCGGCGGGAGGGAAGCGTGGCGACGAGGGCCGAGAGGCGGCGCCCCTGGCGCACGGCCTCGGCCAGTGGTGCGACGATCGGAAGCACCGCGTCGCGGGTCATCAGCGGCGGCAGAGACCCGGCGGGTCCCGCCGCAGCGAAGCCGAGGAGGAAGCCGCCGTTGGCCTCGAATCCCACCGTCCGGGTGGCGGGTCCGGTCATCGCCGTCTCCATCCCGGCGATGACGAAGGGCGAGCCGATCTTCGTCCGCAGGACACGGGCGAAGCGGCCCGAGCCCTCGATCATCGTGTTGGAGGAGACCGGCGTGACCACGGTGTCCGCGCCAAGCGCGAGTGCCGTCAGGGTGCCGATCACGTCGCCGGGCACCACTGCGCCCGACTCGTCCGCGACCAGCGGCCGGTCGGCATCGCCGTCGGTGGAGACGACCGCGTCGAGCCCATATTCGGCCGCCCAGGCGGCGAGCTGTGCCCGCGTCGCGCCGTCCACCGCCTCGGTATCCACCGGCACGAAGACATCGGACCGGCCGAGCGGCAGGACCTCGGCGCCAAGATCGCCGAGAAGGCCCGCAAGCAGGTCGCGCGCGACCGAGGAGTGCTGCCAGAGGCCGACGCGCAGGCCGCGGAGAGCCGAAGGCCCGAAGGCCGCGACGTAACGCGCGCGGTAGGCGGGCAGGGCCGAGGGCTCGGGCCCAGCCGGGGCGGGGGGCGCGGCCCGGTCGCCGGCATAGGCCGCGAGGATCGCCGCCTCGTCGGCCTTGGTGATCTCTCCGCGCGCGGTGTAGAACTTCAGCCCGTTGCGGTCGGCTGGAATGTGGCTTCCCGTGACCATGACCGAGGGCGCCCCCGCCCGCATCGCGGCGAGCGCGAGTGCGGGCGTCGGAAGTTCGCCGCAGTCCGCCACAGCGACTCCCGCCTCTGCCGCGGCGGCGGCGACGGCGGCGGCGATCCGGGCCGAGGATGCGCGCAGGTCGCGCCCCAGGAAGAGCCGGCCCTCGTGCGGCACCGCCGCGAGAAAGGCGCGGGTGTAGCCGGCGCAGAGCCCGTCGGTCAGCTCCGTGACCAGTCCGCGCAGCCCGCTCGTGCCGAATTTCGGTGCCATCTTCGCCTGCCTTGTCAATTCCTTAGCGGCAGCGATTGTGACAGAACGGCCGCAGATGTCGAGACGGGCAAGGCCCGCCGCGCTGCGGAATTGATCGCGCCCCCGGTTGGCGTCTAGGCTCGGTCCGGGTGCGGTCGCCGGGGGGCGGTGCCGCCTCGGACCGGCCCGCAGGGGGAGATGCTGCCTGCGGACACGATTTCGGATGAACAGGATGCAATGTGCGCAAGCCACGGAACTGTTTCCCCACGCCCCGCAATTCAGCCGGAAATGCCGGAAGGGGTCGCCTACGGTCGCGGGCTTGCCTATGCTCGGCGACGTTCGGGGGTATGGTCAGCGACGCCGGCCCCGCCGCAGATTTCAGGGATGACGCATGAGCGCCAGAAGCATTCCGATTCTCGCCGCGATCTTTCTGGCGGCGATGACCTCCTACATCGCGGGCATGTGGACGACGCACAAGACCTGGTGGCCCTGGGAGAAGCTGTCGGACGTGCAGACGGCATGGCGGTCCTGGCGCGCGACGGGCTACTTCCTGCCCGCCGATACCTATGCGCGGCGCAAGCCCGAGGTGCCCGACGAGGTCCACACCGTCCACGATGCCGCCGCGGTGGCGCCGGGGCTCTGGGCGATCAACCGCTACGACCCGCCGACGGCAGGCTACGTCTTCGAGCTCCTCGACGAGAGCGGCGCGGTCCTGAACACGTTTCCGATCGACTATAGCAGGATCAACCCGGACGGCGTGTCGAGCGAGTTCGCCCATATCGCCACGGTCCTGCCCGACGGCTCCGTGCTCGTGGTCTGGGACGACGCGCCGGGCATGGCGCGGCTCGACGCCTGCGGCGACCCCATCTGGTCGAAGACGGACCGGATCTATCACCATTCGCTGGAACGCGGGGTGGACGGCTACTGGACCTGGGCGACCGACAACTGGTACGGCGGCGAGGATCAGGACATGATCCGCTTCGACCCGATGACGGGCGAGATCGTGGAAAGCATCAATATCATCGACGATGTAATTGAAAAGTATCTGGAAAACAGGCTAAGACTGACGATTCCGGAGGGCTACCGCTACAATCGCGACAGCCAGCCGGGCGAGCAGAAGGACATCTTCCACCCCAACGACCTTGAGGAGCTTCTGCCCGAGATGGCGGCAGCCTTCCCCGAGTTCGAGGCAGGCGATCTTCTCGTGTCGCTGCGCAACATCCAGGCCGTGGCGGTGATCGGCCGTCGGACCGGCGAGGTGAAGTGGATCGCCCATGGACCGTGGCGCGACCAGCATGACCCGGACTTCCAGGCGGACGGCACGATCTCGATCTTCTCCAACAATACCGACAGGTCCCGGTCACAGATCATCACCGTCGATCCGAGAACGGGCACCAGTCGCGATCTCTTCGCCGGCACGGACCTCAGCTTCGACAGCTTCATCATGGGCAAGCACGAACACCTGCCGAACGGCAACTGGATGATCACCTCGACCATCCAGGGCCGCGTCATCGAGGCGACGCCGGACGGGCGGATCGTGCGTGAGTACAACAACATCCTGAACGAGGGCTACAATGCGCTCGTGCTCTATTCGGAGCATCTGGAGCCGGGATACCTGGCAGAGGTGCCGAAATGCGCGAAGTGACGCCCGCCGGCCGGGACGGAAACGAGGAGTGAGAGGCAGATGACCAAGACGATCATCCCGGTGGTCCTGTGCGGCGGGACCGGAACCCGGCTGTGGCCGGTGTCGCGCGAGGGCATGGCCAAGCAGCTTCTGCCCATCGTCGGCGAGGAGACGCTGTTGCAGATGACCCTGCGCCGCGCGGCCGGAGAGGGCTTCGCCCCGCCCATGGTGATCGGCGCCCACGCGGTGCGCTTCACCATCCGAGAGCAGGTGCAGGCGGTGGCGCCCCAGGCACGCATCGTGATCGAGCCGGCGCGGCGGGACACGATGGCGGCCGTCGCGCTCGCCGCGGCCATCGCCGCCACCGACGACCCGGACGCCGTGCTGGCGGTGATGCCGTCCGACCACCTGATCCGCGAGGGCGAGGCGTTCCGCGCCGCGATCCGCACCGCCGCCGAGGCGGTGGCCGGGAAGGGAATCGCCGTGATCGGCGTCACCCCCACCG
>NZ_JAYRTX010000081.1:0-15538 GCF_041919395.1 Albidovulum sp. | reverse complement strand
GTCGGCATTGACCGTGGTGTTGTCGATCTGGTCGAAATAGGACATCACCGACATCTGCCAGCTGTCATTGGCAAAGACCGCATCCGTCGGATAGGTCGCCGAGACGTTGTAGCTTCCCTGGTGGCCAAGTCCGAGCGCGTGGCCGATCTCGTGCAAATAGGTCTGGAAGCTGTAGCTGCCCATGGCCGTGCCGTAGCTGGCGAGCCAGTTGACATCGATGTTGACGGTGGAAGACATGATTGTCGCGCCGCTGGTCACGGACGAGGCGAAGGCGCCGGGCTGGTTGTCGTCGAATGTGATGTCGGCGGTGCCGATGACCTCGACGAACTGGAGGTCGGCCGCCCCCTCCCACATATCCAGCGCCCAGCGCGCCAGCTGCTGGCCAGCGGCCGTCAGCGCCGTCAGGTTGACGGTCAGGGTGTTGTCGGTGGTCGTGTCGAACGAGCGGCGGCTCCAGTAGCCGTCGGTGAGGTAGCTGGCGAGTTCGTCCACCGTGCCCGCGGGCGGCAGGCTGCCGTTCGCCACTGAGAGAGCGTAGGTCCCGGTTTCGTTGTCGCCCAGCGAGCGGGCGCTGATGTAGTACGACCCGCTGCTAAGCGCCTGGAACGTCAGCGAGGAGTTCAGGGAGACGCCGTTGTCGTCGTTTTCGGCGATTAGGGTCCCGGTGGAATCGTAGAGCCTCAGATAGGGGTCGAAGAAGGTCGTCGCGGCGAGGTCGATCTGGACGATGTCGCCCGCCGTCAGGTCGATGCGGATCCAGTCGTCGTCGCCGTTGGCGTTGAGGGCGCCGTTGAACGTGTCGCTGACCGCCATGACGTAGGTTGTGGCGGTGCTGCCCGCGGCATCCCCGACCTCGGTCAGGATCTGCTGTGCGGGACCGGCGTGGGTGTAATCACACTCGACACCGGGCGCGCGCGACGCCATGCAAACCGTACACATGAAAATTCACCCCTTGCTACGACGTATGTCTCGAATAATCCCGGCGGCGCACAGCTTCACAGCGGTGCTCCGCCGTGGGACAGAAGATTGGCGGCGATTTGTGACGCGAACGTGGCGCGCAGGTCCGCATCGCCAAGCGACCTGTCGACCACATCGAGCGTCAGGACCGGGCCGGCCTCTTCCCCGGCGGTGTGAGGCGCCTGCCACAGAAGCCGCGCCGAAAGGCTCCGGTCGCTGGCCGAGACGAGTTCGACGACGAGATTGAGCGCCGCAGGGTCGGAGCCAGGCCCCGCCACGCTTGCGGAGACAGTCCGGTCGGGATCGCGGCTCCGCAGGCCCGCCTCCAGAGCGCCGCCGATGTCGGGGCAGAAATCCGCCGCCGCTGCGGCCGCGTCGGCGACGCGGCACGACCATAGCACGGGTTCAGCGCCCACGGCTGCGGACTTGACGCAGCCCACGGCCGCCGTCAGCAACAGGAGCGGCAGGAAGGGCCGCAAGGGCCTGTTTCGATTCATTCAACTCACACATGTTCTCACGGACGAAGGCACAGCCGGGAAAGGTTAACGGAGCCGCCCGCATGCTGTCGAGCCGAAAGGGACGGTTCGTCCTGTCTCGTCGTGTCGGTTCCGGCAAAACTCCGTTTCGCAGGTGGAAATTCCCGCTCCTATCCCTCAGCGTCGGCGCGGTTGACTCTCTTGCCGACCTCCGCCGGGCCGATCGCCTCGACTGGCTACGGCAACGTGTTCCGTTTTCAGGCGCCAAAGTGGATCGCTACGCGCTTCGGCGGTCTCCCGTCACAACCTTTCGGACGCCAATGCGCAGATGACGCCGCTGCTCAGCCTCGCGGCTTGCCCTTCCAGGTCATCAGCCAGGCCTTGAACCGCCCCCAGAATCCGCGCACCTCGTCGGCCGCGTGACCTGCGCGGCCCTCCACCCCCTCCCAGGCCTCGCCAACATCCTCGAGCGCCGGATCGAGCGCGCGTTCGCGGAATTGCAGCCACATGCGGCGGAGCATGAAGATCAGGATCGCCAGCGCCACGAAGAAGGCGATGTTGAACCAGGGGATGATCGTCACATCCGGCCCGGCCACCGGCTTGATGTTGACCGCGTTCGGGAAGGCCGAGACGTAGATGTTGCGCCAGCCGTAGTGCGTGACGACGGCCCACTTGGGGTTCTCGGAGGTTGAGATCATGTCCTGCGCGCGGGCGAGCAGGTTCGCGGTGTCGAACTTGAAATAGGGCGGCCAGGACCAGCCGGTATCCTCGTTGCGGTAGACGACCTCCTTGCCGTTCGCCTTCACCGCCTGGATGAACTGCACATCGCGGTTGATGAGGCCCGTCGCCTGATCGTCGGGCGTCGCCCAGAAGATCCGCGTCCAGTCGCTGAGGTCCTGGCGTTCCTGGTAGGTGCCGACGATCCGCACCACGTCGTGCTGGGGGAGCGTGTAATGCAGGAAGCCGATGATCACGGCCGCGAGGGTCGCGACGAAGGTCCATTTCACATAGCGCATCTCGGCCTCACTGGTAGTTGGTCACGAAGAGGATCGCCGCGACGGCGACCGCGGGCAGGATGAAGACGAAGATGATGAGCCGCCGCCGAAGCCCCGGTTCATAGTCCTTCACGCCGGTCTCGATAAAGGCCTCCCGCGCGTCGGGATCGCCCCCGTCCGGATGGTCGGCCGCCCAGTCCTTCTCAAGCTGCTCGCGCCGGACGGAGCGGGCGTAGATCCACATGAGCAGATAGACGACCGACAGGCCGATGACGCCAACGACGGCGAGGCGCAGCAATGCGATCATCTTCTCTCCTTGCGGACGGCGCCCCAGGGGCCGACGGCGTCGAGGATATCGCCGCGCCCCGGCCGCGACCAGCCCGGGATCGCCGGCGTCTCTTCCATCGCCGGCTCCGGCCCGAAGAGCCGCGACCGCGCGCCCGCCTTGTCGATCTGGTACTCGCGTTCGAGATAGTCGGCGACGTACTCTTTCTTCGCCTCCGGCCAGGACCGGTAGAGGTGGTAGAAAAGCTCCTTGTGGCAGATGAAGAGCTGTCGCACGTCGAGCGGCGAAAGCTCCGCCAGGAGCATGTTGACCAGGTCGCGGTCGGCATGGGGTTTCGCGCGGAGCGTATAGAAATAGGACGGATGGGCGGAGGTGATGCGTGGCCAGGGCCCGCCCGTCTCCACCCAGCGCAGGAGCGCGGCGAGGCCCTGGAACGCCTCGGGGAGCCGCGCGCCGAGGGCCGCGGCCGCCTGCCTCAGGTCGCGCCGCGATCCGTGGCCGATGTCGAGCCCGAGCTCCGCCGCGGCGGCGACGACGATGAAATCCATCTTCTGCCGCAAAATGGCGGACGCGTCCGCGCCCGGCGCGCTGACGATCGGCTCGGCAAGGTCGTTGATCTCGAGGAACTTGGCGATCTGGTTCCGGTCGCCGAGGCCGAAGACATACCTGACCGGAAGCTGGCCCAGCGCCTCCTTCGGCCCGACCGAGATCGCCGCCGGATGGTCGAGGTCGCGGAAGATGTAGATGCCGCCGAAATGCGCCGTCCAGAAATTGCCCTGGTCATAGGTCGTCGCCTTCAGCGCCACCGGATTGCGCGTCACGTCGCCGGTCTTTTCCGCAAGCGCGATCATCTCGGCGATGAGCACGTCGTTCCACCAGGCGTCCTCCTCCGTCCGGAACCTCTCGACGAGACGCGAGAGCTTCTCCGCCTCCGCCAGATGGTTGCCGGTCGTGTCCGCGACCACGGTGATGCGGCGGATATCGAAGAGCCTCGCGGGCGAGGTCAGTTCGAAGACGGTATTCTCCAGCTCCCCCGCCACGGCATCGCGGGCGGTCAGGCTGAAAAGCTGCGCCTCGTTCCCGGCGATGAACTTCGTCAGGATGCCGCGCGAGGTCGAGAACTTCGCGTTCAAGAGCGGTGCCGTCTTCTGGTCGGTAGTCAAGAGGATGAACTGCCGGTTGCAGCCGTTCTTGTTGAGGTAGAGGTGGTCGTCAAGCTCATCGCCCACTTCCGGGCTGTAGCCGGAAATGTCGATGTGGAAATCGGCAAGCTTCGTCTCCTTCCCCGTCAAGGATTTCAGCGCCCGGTTGTAGCGTTCGATCAGCGCCGGGCTTTCGATGGGCACGAGATTGCCGAACATCAGGCCCTTGGAGATGAGGCGTTTCATGATCGGCCTCCATTGCTGCCAGACGCTGCGCCGGTCGCCCGGCGCCTCCCCTCCCCCTCGTGGGGAGGGGATGGGGGTGGGGGGCACGCTTCCAGCGCATCGAGCACCAGTCGCATCACACCTTCGAGATTGCCGTCCACATCCGCGTTCCAGAAGCGAAGCACCGTGAACCCCTCTGCGGCGAACCAGGCATCCCGTGCCCGGTCCCTCGGCCCGCCATGCCCGCCGCCATCGACCTCGATCACGAGGCGGCGGCCAAACTCCGCGAAATCCGCGATGTAAGGACCGACCGGCGCCTGCCTGCGGAAATGCGCGCCGAGCATCCGGTTCACCTCGCGCAGCTTCGTCCAGAGCTTGCGCTCCTGCGGGGTCATCTCCCTGCGGAGATCACGGGCGCGGCTGCGGGTATGGGCGGCGATGCGGGTCACGGGGTCGCCCCCCACCCCCATCCCCTCCCCACAAGGGGGAGGGGAGGCACCAGACGGGCGACGTTCACGCCTCCCTCCCCCCTCGTGGGGGAGGGATGGGGAGGGGGGAGTGTCGCCGGGCTTTCGACCGGGACCAGGTTGCCGAGCATCAGGCCCTTTTCAATGAGGCATTTCACCGTCCCGCTTCCTCTCCATTCGGCAAATCGCGGGCCGTGTCGCGGCTCCCCTCCCCCTTGTAGGGAGGGGATGGGGAGGGGGGCAGAGCGTTGCTCGATTGCCGTCGATCATGTCCAAGTCGATCAGGCGTTTCACCCCTCCGCCTCATGTGGAATGTCTCCATGTGAACGATGAAAGGCCCTTGTGACGGAAAACCCGAACACAACGAGGATGGTGAGAATGGAAATACCTGAGGCCGCCGTCCATGCCAGAGTCTTACCCATTCCAAAGCTGGTCAAAAGTAGAAACACAAAACCGGCTGCAAAACGCCAAAGCATCCAAACCGATGCGGTCAGAGTGAGCATAAAACAAGCGAAGACCACAACAGTCCGGAGCGAATAGATCTTTCCTTCCCCCAATCGTCGCCCCAGTGAAGTCCCGGTGACAAGCCCGGCCAGAAACGGGAGAACTGCCATGAAGAAGAGGACCAAAAACCAGTTCATCGGGCCCCCGTCATGCCTCCGACGCCCGTCACCCCTTCCCCTCCAGATACCGCCGCTTGGCCTCCTCCATCCGCCGCATGTCCCTGACCGCCGCCTCGACGGCGACCTCGTCCGACTTGTCGGCATAGCGGAACTCAGAGTCGGCATAGCGGTTGATCTCCTGCACCACCATCTCGACGGTGATCGGCTGGCGCAGCGCCTCGATCATCGCCTTCTTCTCTTCGTAAGACTTGAACAGGAACCGCTCCGGTTCCTCCATCCACTCGTCCGGCAATTCGAAATCCATCGCCCGCACCTTCACCGCATCGGTGATGTTCTTGACCGCCCGCCCCGTAAACCGCTCATCCGCCTCCTGAATGGCCTTGAGATAGGCCCCGAGCTTGGCGATGGTGTCGAGCGCGCCCACCCGCCCCTCGACCGCGCGCCAGACCGCCTTCAGCCCCTCCTCATGCGGCTCCGAATGGCCCTCGAAACTCGCCGCCACCGCGCGCTTGATCTCCTGCGCGGCATAAAGCTCATGCTCCCCCATCGGGATCGCATGGTTCTTGCCCAAGAGAAGCGCGAGGATGTCGATATAGTCCTCGCGGCTTTGCGGCCCGTCGACGAGGAACCGCGCCCCGGCCCGCTGGCGAAGCGCGTCGTCGACATTCTCGGGGTAGTTCGAGAACATGCCGAAGGTGCAGTTGCCCCGCACCACCGTATTCGCCCCGGCGAAGGCCTCCATCAGCACGGCGGTAATCTCCTGCTGCCCCGCGCTCGACTGCCGGTCGCCGCGCTTGCCCGCCACCTGGTCGATGTCATCGACCGTGCCGAAGCCGATCACGGCGGGGTCCATCACGTTGTTGATGAAGGCTTTCGCGTTCTGCCCCGACTTGCCCTGATACGAATCCACATTGTCGATGCTGAGGTTCTGGTAGCGGAACGGATAGCCCGCCACCTTGCAGTAGTCGTTGAGCAGACCGGCCATCATCTGGATCAGCGTCGTCTTGCCCGTCCCCGGCTTGCCGTCGCCCATGAAGGTGAAGATGAAACCGCCAAGCTCCGCGAAGGGATTGAGCTTCCGCTCGAAATCATAGGCCATCAGCATCTTGGCCAGCCGCACCGCCTGGTATTTGGCGATATGGTTGCCGACCACCTCGTTCGGTTTCTTGAAGGTCATGATCAGGGTCGAGCCGCGCGCCTTCCGCGCCGCCTCGAAGCCCGAGATCGGGAAGTCGTCCGCCTCGACGCGGTAGTTCGCGCCGGTAAAGGCCTCCAGCCGCGGCGCGGAGGCCGCGCGCAGCTTCACCTTCTCCATCAGCTGCTCGGCGAAGGCGAGGACCGTGGGCACCAGCCGCGGCCCCTCCGTCGCGAAGACCGCGATGTCCTGGTCGAGTTCCCAGAGCGCACCGTGCAGCGCCAGTTGCGCATTGTCGGTCAACACCTCCTCGACCGCGCCGATCTCCACCGTCTCCTCGGTGGCATGGGCCGCCAGCAGGAACGCTGTCGCATTGGCGAAGACCGAGAGCACGGCAAGAGCCTCCGCCGCCAGAAGCTCGGAAAACTCGGTCTTGCGATCGGCCGGCAGCCGGTTCTCCAGATTGGCCTTTTTCAACTCGGCAAGTCCGGTCTGCCCGGAAAACGCCTCGCCCACCGCCAGCGCGACCGCGAGCGCGCGGCGCAAGGCCTGCAACACCACCGCCTCGACCGGATCGACGATCGGATCGTCGCCGCCGATCCCGAGGGTCCGCTCGATCAGGCGCACCCCCTCGGGCCGCGCCATCGGCCGCGTCACCAGCCCCGGCGTCGTGGAACGGAACCGCGGCCGCGCGCCGATCCCCGGCGACCGTTCCGCCGGCGCCTCGACGACCTGCGCCCTGGCAATGCGCGGCGCATGATCGAAGCCCGACAGAAGCGCCGCCGCCCCGGCATAGTGCGCCCGGACCGCCTCTTCCTTCAACTCCATCTCGTCGCGCTGGCCACTCATCCCTCAACCCTCATTCATCTTGCTCGAAATACCTTCGGGGGTCCGGGGGTGGAAGACCCGCGGCGCGGCATCAGCCATAGACCAGCACCCGGCCTTCCTTCCCCACAACGAACTTGCGCAGCGCGCGGAACCCCTCGGGGTCCTTCTCGGCCAGCACCTGGAAAGGCCGCTGCGGCAGGATCAGCGACCGGGTGATCCGAGTCGCCCCCGTCTCCGCCCCCTGTGCCGCGAAGGGGTCGAGCCGGAAGACCTCGCGCTCGGTCTTCGAGAACCAGCCCTCCTCGACCTCGACCCGCTCGCTCACCAGTTCCTCGACCGTCCAGGCCAGCGCCCAGTCCTCGCCCGGCTCGGCCTTCGCCTCGTCCAGAACCTCGCGCATCGCGCCGGTCTGCAGCGTGAAGGACGAGGAATACATCGGCCCGAGGTGCAGGCGCCTGAGCCGCTTCGGATGCAGGTCAGCGAAATCCGTGTCGAACCCCTTGGCGATGGTCAGAAGCTTGAGGCCCCCCACTGACTGCGCCAGAAGATGCGCCTGCGCGGCGGGCCAGCGCCGCTCGTCGAGCGGCAGCGCCTTGCGGCCCGAATCCACCACCTCCATCAGATAGACCACCGGCACGTTCAACTGGCTGTCATAGACGCCCCAGTGCAGAAGGTAGCCGCGCCGCCCGCCCGACACTTCGGAAATGAACTCCGCCGCCGGATGCATCTGCGCGAAGTAAAGCCCGCCGTCGCGCAGCGTCTCGTAATACAGCCGCTGCGACAGCGCATATTGCAGCCGCGTCGGCACCACACGCTCGCCGACGATCTGGCGCACCATCTCGTCCTTCAGGCGGGCGGCGTCCGGCATCCCCTCAAGATGCCGCGCCGCCTGCGCGGCGTCGTTGGCCATCGTCACGATCTCCTGAAAGACCGGGAAGCCGCTTTCGTGGAAGTCGATGGTCAGGTGCTTCTGCCCGATGGCATCGAGCCGCCCGGAGACGAGGTATTTCAGGCTCAGCGCCCTGAAGCTGCGGGAAATCGCGCGGATGTAGTCCTCGAGCACATCGCTGTCGAGGTCGGAAAAGGACTTGTCTCTCTCCATTTCGCCAGCGACCGAGATCAAGAGCCGCGTGATCGTCTCGAACTTCGCGAAATACCGCCGCGCGGCAAGGTCGTCGTCGATCACCTTGTGGTCGGTGGTCAGGTCAAGGTCGGGCACTTAGCCACCATACAGGTTCTTGTCGTGCTTCTCGACAATCGCCGCGAAGCGCCGGGCGAAGCGTTCATCCGCCTTGGCCTTCTGCTCAAGCACCTTCCGGGCAAAGACCATCTGGTCCTCATGCGCCTCCAGCATCTCGGCCATCCGCGTGTTCGTGGCCGAGCCGATCCCGGCCATCGCCGCCTGCGCCTCCTGGTCGGTCTTGACCCCGATCTCGTTGATCCGGTGCGCCACGTCCTGCTGCTGCGCGGTCTTCAAGGACTTCGTCAGAGCGTCGTAGAGCACCACCCGCTGCTTCGTATCCGTCTGGAGCTTGTTGATGAGAACCATCTGCGTCGCCGCCTGGTTCTGCAACGAATCTACCCAGGTCTTGCCCTTCTCGATATAGCGCTCCAACGTCTGCGACTTCGCAAGCTTCACCTGCTCGTCCTGCACCATGGCATTGTATTGCTTGTTCAACTCGGCCAACTGGCTTTCCAGCTTGGTCCGCGCCGCCGCATCCTGCTCGACGGAAATCCTGTTCTCCAGCTCGATGATCCTCGGGTCCATCGCCTGAATCTCGGCGCGCAGGCTCTCCAGCTCACCCACCGTCACCTCACGGTCGGTCAGGGTGCCGGTCAGGTTCGCCTCGACCTTGGCCTTGTGATCGTTCAGCACCGCCAGCTGCCCTTCCAGGAGCTTCACGATCGTATCCGACTTCGCGATCAGGTCCTGCAGCTTGTCGTCGATGGTGGCGCCCCGCAGCCGCTCCTGCCGCATCGCCTCGGACTTTCCTTCCGAAAAGAAGCCGACGAAGCTTTCCCACCCGGTCTTCGTGCGCATTTCGTCGAAGTCGCGCGAAAAGCCCGCCGTCACATCGTCGAGCCCCATGATCAGCTCGGCGATATTGGCGTTCATCAGCTCGGTATGCTTGTGGACGTCCTCGAGCGTCGCATTCTCGATGTCGATGGAAATGTCCTGCCCCGCATTCAGCTTCACCTTCGCGGAATCGATCTTGGCCGTCAGTTCGGAAATGCGCGACTGCGCCTCGGCAACCTGCTTCTGGCTTTTCAGAATCTGGGAATCAAAGTCGGCCATCTTGTCCCTCAATGTTAATCGGCTTTACACTATGTCGTGGCCCGCTCAGGTTTTGTCGAGGGCCGCCCGCCGAAAAACTTAGTGCATCGGCGCGCATGCGTCATCCGCTTTTCCGCCCATTGCCCACGGTCAAGCCGCGCGCTAGCGTCAGGGCCATGCCCGACACAGCCGACGACAGGATCATCCGCGAGATCGACCAAAGGCGCGACGCCCTCGTCGCGCTGACGCAGGATTTGATCCGCATCCCGACGCTCAACCCGCCAGGGCACAACTATCTGGAAATCTGCGAATATCTCGCCGACCGGCTGGGCCGTCAGGGCTTCTTCGTCGAACTCATCCGGGCCGAGGGCGCGCCCGGC
The DNA here is from genome assembly GCF_041919395.1 of Albidovulum sp. Classification (NCBI taxonomy): domain Bacteria; kingdom Pseudomonadati; phylum Pseudomonadota; class Alphaproteobacteria; order Rhodobacterales; family Paracoccaceae; genus Albidovulum; species Albidovulum sp. The sequence goes on along the minus strand of NZ_JAYRTX010000081.1, from coordinate 5,749 downwards.
GACAGCGTCGCGCATCCCCGCTGGAACCTGGTCGCCCGCCGCGACGGCAGCGGGCCCGGCGACTGCGTCCATTTCAACGGCCATCATGACGTGGTCGAGGTCGGCCATGGCTGGACCCGCGACCCGTTCGGCGCCGAGATCGAGGACGACCGTATCTTTGGCCGCGGGTCCTGCGACATGAAGGGCGGTCTCGCCGCCAGCATCGTCGCCGCCGAGGCCTTCATCGCCGCCTGCCCGGATTTCCGCGGTGCCATCGAGATCAGCGCCACCGCCGACGAGGAGACGGGCGGCTATGGCGGCGTCGCCTATCTGGCGCAGCAGGGCCGCTTCGACCCGGCCCGCGTCCAGCACGTCATCATCCCCGAGCCCCTGCACAAGGACCGCATCTGCCTTGGCCATCGCGGCGTCTGGTGGGCCGAGATCGAGACGAAGGGCCGCATCGCCCACGGCTCCATGCCCTTTCTCGGCGACAGCGCGATCCGCCACATGGGCGCGGTGCTGGCCGAGATGGAGGCGACACTCTTCCCGCTGCTCGCCACCAGACGCACCGAAATGCCGGTGATCCCCGAGGGCGCCCGGCAATCCACCCTCAACATCAACTCCATCCACGGCGGCGAAAAGGAGCAGGAGGACGGTTATACCGGTTTCCCCGCGCCCTGCGTCCCCGACCGCTGCCGCATCGTGATCGACCGCCGCTACCTGATCGAGGAAGATCTGGCCGAGGTGAAGCGCGAGCTGACGGCGATGCTCGAGAACGTCCGGGCGGCCCGCCCCAGCTTCCAGTACGAGGTCCGCGACCTCTTCGAGGTGCGCCCGACAATGACGGACAAGGACGCCCCCGTCGTCCGCACCACCGCCGCCGCGATCGAGAAGGTGCTGGGCAAACACGCCGATTACGTCGTTTCCCCTGGCACCTACGACCAGAAGCACATCGACCGGATCGGGCGGCTCAGGAACTGCATCGCCTACGGGCCCGGCATCCTCGACCTCGCCCACCAGCCCGACGAATGGGTGGGAATCACCGACATGGAAGACAGCGCCAAGGTCATGGCGCTGGTGCTGGCGGAACTTCTGGAACCCTGACTGCGAACCGTAATGCCCAGCGACACGACCGATACTGACTGCCTTCCAGTGGCCGCGCCCCTGTTCGACAATCTCTTCCTGAGCGTCGGGGCCATGAAGGCGGGCACGACCTGGCTCTATTCGGTGCTGCGCCACCATCCGGGCATTCACTTCACCCCGGAAAAGGAAATCCACTACTTCTACGCGCGCTACGAGAACCCCAAGGTGCTCAATGAGCGCTGGCGGCTCAACACCGCGAAGCTCTACGGCGGCTTTGATCCCGCGACCGTCGATGCCGCCCTCGTCGCCCGGAACCTCCGCTGGCTCTCCAGCTATGTCGCGGGGCCGGTCGACGACCTGTGGTTCCGCACGCTCTTTCAGGACCGCCGGCGCGAGACCTGGGTCGCCGATTTCTCCAACCTGAACGCGCTTCTCTCCGAGGCGAGCTGGCGCCGTGTGATGGCTGCGACCGAGCGGCTGAGGGTGCTCTACACCCTGCGCAACCCGAGGGATCAGGTCTGGAGCCATGTGCGCTTCCATCTGATCATGACCGGAAACCGCCACAAGCTCGAAACCTGGAGCGCCGACGAACTTGCCTCCTTCGCCCTTTCGAATGCGATCTGGCCGCACAGCGACTACGCCGCGGCAATTCGGCGGATGCGCGCGGTTCTGCCGTCGGCATCCCTGCATGTCGGCTTCCATCACATCATGAGGGACGCGCCGCTCGCCTTCGTTCGCCAGACCGAGGCCTTCCTCGACCTCCCGCCGCACGACTACCCGCCAGCGCTCCTCGACCGGCAGGTCAACGTGACGCCGGAACACCCCATGCCCGCCGGGATGCTCGAAGGCATCGCCCCCGCGGTCAACCGGCTCGTGACCGAACTCGGCGACCTCGGGATCGACGTGCCCGAAAGCTGGTCTGTCCGCTAGATCCCGGAGCGGCTTCCGTCAGACCGCGATGTTGTCGATGAGCCGGACCTCTCCCAGCACGGTTGCCGCCAGAAGTCGCGCCGGACGGTCGAGCGTGGCGAGCGGCGCGAGGTCTTCGGCGCCGCGCAGGTCGAAATACTCCACATCCGCGAACCCCGCCGCCAGCACCGCTCCGCGCGCCTCCGCCAGCGCCGCCGCCGGCGCCGTTCCGGCCCGGATCGCCGCCGTCGCGGCCTGCATCGCGCCATGAAGCGCGGGCGCAACCGCCCTCTCCCGCGCCGTGAGACGCACGTTGCGCGACGACATCGCCAGCCCGTCGGGCTCCCGGATCGTCGGGCAGCCGATCACGCGGATCGGCATGTTCAGGTCGCGCACCAGGTGCCTGACCACCTGCAACTGCTGCCAATCCTTCTCGCCGAAGAACGCCCGCCCCGCCTGTGTCATCTCGAAAAGCTTCGTCACCACCGTCGCCACGCCGTCGAAATGGCCGGGCCGGAATGTCCCCTCCATCGGCTCCGAGATGCCCGCGACCGACACCCTCGTGGCGAAGCCCGGCGGATAGACCTCCTCGGGACCGGGCGCGAAGAGGACATCGACCCTCTCCGCTTCGAGAAGCGCGAGGTCAAGCGCCTCGGTCCGAGGATATTTCGTCAGGTCTTCGGGGTTGTTGAACTGCATCGGGTTGACGAAGATCGTCACGATCACCCGGTCGGACTGCGCCCGCGCCGCGCGGGCGAGGCTCAGGTGGCCGTCGTGCAGCGCCCCCATCGTCGGCACCACGCCGACAAGCATGCCCGACCGCTTCCAGGTTGCCACCCGGTCGCGAAGCGCCGCCGCGCTGCGGATCACCTCGGTCATCGGCCGGGTTCCCCGCCGAAGACATGCTCGGGAGCCGGAAAGCGCCGCGCCCTGACATCGGCCGCATAGGCCGCGATCGCCCTGTCCGCCTCGGCGCCGAGTTCGGCATAGCGCTTCACGAATTTCGGCCGGAACGCGGTGAAGAGCCCCAGCATGTCGTCCACGACCAGAACCTGCCCGTCGCACTCCGCCGAGGCGCCGATACCGATGGTCGGGATCGGCAGGGCCCGGGTGATCTCGGCCGCAAGCACATCGGGCACCTTTTCCAGCACGACGGCGAAGGCCCCCGCCCCGGCCACGGTGGCCGCGTCCTCGCGGATGCGCTCCGCGTCCTCGCCCCGCCCCTGCACCCGGTAGCCGCCGAGCGTGTTGACCGCCTGCGGCGTAAGCCCGACATGCGCCATCACCGGCACCCCGCGCGCCGCGAGGAACGCAATCGTCTCGGCCATATGCGCGCCGCCTTCGAGCTTGACCGCCGCCGCCCCGGTCTCCGCCATCAGCCGCGCGGCGTTGCGGAAGGCCTGCGCCGGCCCCTCCTCGTAGGCGCCGAAGGGCATGTCCACGACAAGCATGGCGCGGGACAGCCCCCGCGCCACCGCCCGGCCGTGCAGGATCATCATCTCCATCGTCACGCCGAGGGTCGAGGGCAGCCCGTGCAGAACCATGCCGACGCTGTCGCCCACCAGAACCATGTCGCAATGCGGATCGACGAGCCGCGCGACCGGCGTCGTGTAGGCGGTGAGCATGACGAGCGGCACGCCGCCCTTCCGCGCCCGGATATCCGGCGGCACCGGCCGCTTCCCCTCAACCGTCGCGCTCATTGCGGTGCTCCCCCCCGGGGTCGTTGCGCCATCATAGCTGCGCCGCAGCATCGTTTCCAGCAGACTCTGCGCCAGCCAACGGCTTGATCGGCGTGCGAAAACGGCGAAATATGCCGGGGATGGCCCGGCGCACCCCGGGCGGAACCGGGAGACCGAGAGATGTTCCACCGCGTTACCACGACCGCCGCACTCCTCGCCCTTGTCGCCGGCCCCGCGCTTGCCGCGCAGGACACCATCACCCTCGGCATGGTGCTGGAGCCGCCGAACCTCGATCCCACGGCGGGTGCCGCCGCCGCGATCGACGAGGTCGTCTATGCCAATGTCTTCGAGGGCCTCACCCGCATCGGGCCCGACGGCTCCGTCCGGCCGGCGCTCGCCGCAAGCTGGGACGTGGAGGACGGGGCGAAGACCTACGTGTTCCACCTCCACGAAGGCGTGACCTTCCACGACGGCACCGCGATGGATGCCGAGGACGTGAAGTTCACGCTCGACCGGGCGCGGGCCGATGACAGCGCCAACGCGCAGAAGGCGCTCTTTGCCGGAATCGAGGCGGTCGAGGCCGTCGATCCCCTGACCGTCCGGGTGTCGCTGAAGGTGCCCGACGGCAACTTCCCCTTCAACATGGCCTGGGGCGACGCCGTGATCGTCGCACCGGAGTCCGTGGCCGATGCCGCGACGAAACCGGTGGGCACCGGCCCCTTCCGCTTCGCCGAATGGGCCCAGGGCGATCACGTCACCCTGACGCGCAACGACGCCTACTGGGGCGAGCCTGTGGCGCTGTCGAAAGCCACCTTCCGCTTCATCTCCGACCCGACGGCCGCCTTCGCCGCGATGATGGCCGGCGATGTCGATGCCTTCCCGAACTATCCCGCGCCCGAGACGCTGGCCCAACTTGCAGCCGATCCGCGCTTCAAGGTCATCGTCGGCTCGACCGAGGGCGAGACGATCCTTGCGATGAACAACAGGAAGCCGCCGCTCGACAACGTCAAGGTGCGCGAGGCCATCGCCCATGCGATCAACCGGCAGGAAATCATCGACGGCGCGATGTTCGGCTACGGCACGCCGATCGGCACCCATTTCGCGCCGCACAACCCCGATTACCTCGATCTGACCGCGCTGTCGGCCCATGACCCCGAGAAGTCGAAAGCGCTGCTGGCCGAGGCCGGTATCACGGGCCTGAAGCTGCGCCTCGCCCTGCCGCCGCCCACCTATGCGAGGCGCGGCGGGGAGATCATCGCCGCACAACTGGCGGCGGTCGGGATCGAGACAGAGATCAGCAATGTCGAATGGGCGCAATGGCTGGAACAGGTATTCAAGGGCCGCGACTTCGACCTGACCATCGTCAGCCATACCGAGCCGATGGACATCAACATCTATGCCCGCCCCGACTACTACTTCGGTTATGGCAAGCCCGACTTCGTGGCGCTGATGGACAAGCTGGCGGAAACCACCGACCCGGCGGCGCGCTCCGACCTCCTGAAAGAGGCGCAGGAGATGATCGCCAGGGACTACGTCAACGCCTACCTCTTCCAGCTTGCCAAGACAGGCGTGGCGAATGCCAAGATCGAGGGGCTTTGGGAGAACTCGCCGAACCAGTCCAACGACCTGACGGCGGTGCATTGGGTTGAGTGACGGCTCGGGCCCGGCAGGCGGACCGCAGAAAGGCAGTGCGCGGCGTCCAAGGCCGCGTCAGACCGCGCAACTGACACTCTTTCTTTTGGCCATCATCGCCCCGGCGATCTGGCTTTTCTATTCGCGCGTCTGGGTGCCCAGACTGCATCAAAGCGAATGGTGGGCGCGCGGCCATCTTATCGTGCCCGACGGTTGGACCTCAATTGCTCTCTGCCTGATGACCGGATTCGGCGTCGCGCTTCTGTTGGCTATCGGAACCCTCAACCGGCACCGTCCGCGCCTCATGTTCCGTCCGACAGGGACGAAGCTGGCTGCCATGGGTCTCTTTGGAATGCTGGCGCCTGTAGGGCTGTTTTACGCCCTGCCGATCGGCGGTTGGTCAATCCTCCTGTGGCTTTTCAATCCGATCAGGCTCGTGGACGCCGGGCGTCTGCTGCAAGTGCTTG
>NZ_JAYRTX010000080.1:0-15560 GCF_041919395.1 Albidovulum sp. | reverse complement strand
GACAATCCCTGCCGAAGGCGGCAGAATTGCGGCGCAGGCGGCACTGGCGCGTGTCGAATGCCCGTGTCGCAGGGCACGACAAGGACCGCGTGTGACCCGGGGCCTCCGTCCTGCGAAAGGATGAGACCGCGGGGGCGCGTCCCCCGCCGCACCGCCGGCCCGGCAGATGCCGCCCCGGACCGCCGCTTGGATGATGGTCGCGGGCGCCCGGGCGGCGCGCCCGTTACTGATCCAGGAAGCTCCGCAGCTTCCTCGACCTCGACGGATGCTTCAGCTTCCTGAGCGCCTTGGCCTCGATCTGCCGGATGCGTTCCCGCGTCACGCTGAACTGCTGGCCGACTTCCTCAAGCGTGTGGTCGGTGTTCATGCCGATCCCGAAGCGCATCCTCAGGACCCGCTCCTCGCGCGGCGTCAGGGACGCGAGCACGCGGGTCGTCGTCTCCTTCAGGTTCTCCTGAATCGCCGAGTCGAGCGGCAGGATTGCGTTCTTGTCCTCGATGAAGTCGCCAAGCTGGCTGTCCTCCTCGTCGCCGATCGGCGTCTCGAGCGAAATCGGTTCCTTGGCGATCTTCATCACCTTGCGGACCTTCTCGAGCGGCATCTGCAGCTTCTCGGCCAGTTCCTCGGGCGTCGGTTCCCGCCCGATCTCGTGCAGCATCTGGCGCCCCGTCCGCACCAGCTTGTTGATCGTCTCGATCATGTGGACGGGGATCCGGATCGTGCGGGCCTGGTCGGCGATCGACCGGGTGATCGCCTGCCGGATCCACCAGGTCGCGTAAGTGCTGAACTTGTAGCCGCGGCGGTACTCGAACTTGTCCACGGCCTTCATCAGGCCGATATTGCCTTCCTGAATGAGATCAAGGAATTGCAGGCCACGGTTGGTGTATTTCTTGGCAATCGAAATTACCAGACGCAGGTTCGCTTCGACCATTTCCTTCTTGGCCTGCCGGGCTTCCTTCTCGCCCTTCTGGACCTGGTTGACGATGCGGCGGAACTCCTGGATGTCGACGCCGACATACTGGCCGACCTGGGCCATGTCGGCGCGCAGATCCTCCACCTTGTCCTGGCTCTTCTCGACCAGGGCCTGCCAGCCGCGACCCGATTTCGCCGCCATCCGGTCGAGCCAGGTCGGGTCGAGCTCGTAGCCGCGGTATTCGTCGATGAACTCGCGGCGGTTGATGCGCGCCGCGTCGGCGAGCTTCACCATCGCCGAGTCGATCTGCATGATCTTGCGATTGATGCCGTAGAGCTGGTCGATCAGCGCCTCGATCCGGTTGTTGTGCAGGTGAAGCTCGTTCACCAGCACCACGATCTCGGATCTGAGCTTCTGATAGGCGGTCTCGTCGGCCACCGTGAAGGTGCCGTCCTCGTTCAGCGTGGCCGACATCCGCTGGTCCTGCATTTCGGCCAGCCGGGAATAGTCGCGCGCGATGTTCTCGAGGATTTCCAGCACGCGCGGCTTCAGTGCGGCTTCCATCGCCGCGAGCGACATGTTGGAGGCCTCGTCGTCCTCGTCCTCGTCCTCGGCCCGCATGATCGGGTTGCCATCGGCGTCAAGCTCGGGCTCCGCTTCGTCGCCTTCGGCCTTGCGGGGGGCAGCTTCCCCCCCGTCGACGACGGGAGCCTCGATGTCGCCCTCCTCGTCGAGCGAGCGGCCGAAGGTCGCCTCCAGGTCGATCACGTCGCGCAGGAGGATATCCTCGTTCAGAAGCTCGTCGCGCCAGATCGTGATGGCCTGGAAGGTCAGCGGGCTTTCGCAGAGCCCGGCGATCATCGTGTTGCGGCCGGCCTCGATGCGCTTCGCGATGGCGATTTCGCCCTCGCGCGACAGAAGCTCCACCGTCCCCATCTCGCGCAGGTACATCCGCACCGGGTCGTCGGTCCGGTCGAGCGTCTCGCCCGCCGAGGTGGCGATTGCGACCTCGCGCGAGGTCGATGCCTCCACCACGGCGCCCGCGGCACTCTCGCCTTCCTCGGCCTCCTCCTCCTCGATGACGTTGATGCCCATCTCGGAGAGCATCGACATCACGTCCTCGATCTGCTCGGAGGAAACCTGTTCGGGCGGAAGGGCGGAGTTGAGCTGGTCGTAGGTGATGTAGCCGCGCTCGCGCGCGTCGGCGATCATCCGCTTGACCGCGGCCTGCGACATGTCGAGCGTGTGCTCGCTGTCGTCGGCTTCCGGCTTCTGCTCGTCGGTATCCTTGGCGGCCATCGGGGCTCCTTCCTGGCGGGCGACTCGGGCGCGGGGCGAATCGGCTCGACCGTCTTAGCGAATCACGGCGGCGAATCACAGAGGCGGCGGCCCCGCGTTCGCGGCCTTCAGGGTTTCTTCTTCTCCCAGACGGCCGCGTCGATGAGCCGCTGAAGCCCGGCCGAGAGAGCACCGCGATCCTCGCCCATGTCGCTGTCGTCGTCGAGTTTCGACCGCTCCGCCCGGTGCCGTGCCTCGGCCGCCTGGCTCAGCCGCCATGTCAGGCCCTCGTCGGCAAGCCCGGCGAGATCCTCCATCGCCTCGGCCACCTCGGCCTCCATGCCGCGTCTGGCTTCCAGCTTGGCGAGTTCCTCGGCAAGGCACATCTCGGCAAAGTCGTAATCGTCCGCATTGCGCACCGGGGGGGCGATGCGCACATGGGTCAGCGCGAAGAGCTTTTCAAGCTCGGCGCCGGCTACGCGCGCCACTCTTTCCCGCAAGGAACCGGGATCGCCGTCATGCGCGGCCGAGAGAACCGCATTGCGCAGGCGCTCGTGGCTCGCGTCCCGCAGGTGAAGCGTTTCGAACTCGCTCTCGAAGCGGGTGACACAGGCCGGATGCGTGATCGCGATGGCGAGAATCATCGCCTCGCGCAGATAGTCCTCGACGTCTCCGACCCGGGCGGCGGCGAGGAGCGAGGCCCGCGTGCCCGGCAGGGGCTCGGCCGGGGCACCGGAACGGAACCGGTGCGCGCCCCCCTCCGTCCGCCGCGCCGCCCGTCCCTGCGGCAGAGACCGGCCGGCCGCGAAAAGTTCCCAGCGCAGCCGCTTGATCTCATCGCCGTAATGCGCGCGGATCGAGGGGTCGGCAATGCGCCGGATCGCCTCGCGCAGGATCTTGTCGAGCGCCGCCTTCCGTTCGGGACTGTCGAAGACACGGCTCTCGGTCTCGCGCCGCCAGAGCAGGTTCACCATCGGTTCGGCCCCGTCGATGGCTGCCGCCATCGCCTCGCGACCGCGGCTGCGGATGAGATCGTCGGGGTCGAGACCCTCGGGCAGGATGACGAAGCGCAGGCCCTGCCCCGCCTTGAGCAGGGGCAGCGCAAGATCCACCAGCCGCGTGGCCGCGCGGATGCCCGCGGTGTCGCCGTCGAGCATGATCAGGGGTTCGGGGTGAATGCGCCAGAGAAGCTGAAGCTGGTCTTCCGTGATCGCGGTGCCGAGCGGGGCCACGGCCGCCTCGAAGCCGGCGCCCACGAGCGCGATCACGTCCATGTAGCCCTCCGCCACGACAAGCCGCTGGCCCTTCCCGGCCGCCTCGCGCGCGGGCCCGTGGTTGTAGAGCGTGCGCCCCTTGTCGAAGAGCTCGGTTTCGGGCGAATTGAGGTACTTCGCGCTGTCGGCGGGGTCCATGGCCCGGCCGCCAAAGGCGATGCAGCGGCCGCGCGCATCGCGGATCGGAAACATGATGCGGTTTCGGAAGACATCGTAGGGCGCCTTGCCCTTCGTGCTGGCCTTCGCCAGTCCGGCGTCGAGGATGAGATCGTCGGCAATGCCCTTGGCCTTCAGATGGTCCCAGAGCCCCTGCCATCCTTCCGGCGCAAAGCCGATCTCGAACCGATCCTGCGCCGTCTCGGACAGCTTGCGCCGCGCCAGGTAGTCGCGCGCCGCCGCCCCGGCCGAGGTTCTGAGCTGCAGCCGGTAGTGGCGGACGGCCTCCTCCATGACCTTCGCAAGCTCGCCGCGCCGGTCGGCGCGCTCGGCCGCCTTCGGATCGGCCGCGGGCATCGCCATCCCGGCCGCGCGCGCCAGCGTCTCGACCGCCTCCATGAAGGGCATGGCCTCGGCTTCCCGCAGAAAGCTCAGCGCATCGCCCTTCGCGTGGCAGCCGAAGCAGTAGTAATAGCCCTTGCGGTCATCGACATGGAAGGACGCAGTCTTTTCCTGATGGAACGGGCACGGCGCCCAGAAGTCGCCCTTGGCCTGGTTCGACTTGCGCTGGTCCCACGTCACCTTGCGGCCGACGACGTGACTCAGCGTCGTCCGGGCACGAAGCTCGTCGAGGAAACCGGGGGGCAGACTCATCGGCCGAATATCGGCCCTTCGATCGCCGCGAGCAAGGGGCCGTAGGCCCGCTCCGCCGCGGTCAGCCGAGCGCCGCGCGGGCGCAGAGCGCCTTCATCGCCACCGCAAGTTCATGGACGGCCGACCCGGCCATGGAACGGAAGACCATGATCTGGAACGCCTGCGGACCCTCGCGCATCAGCACCATCATCATATGGTTGAGTCCGCTCCGGGCCACCGCGCCTTCGGGAAAGGCCGCAACCCGAAGATCGAGAGGCACGAGGCGCGCCAGCACGGCCTCGGCCCCCGGGCCCTGAAGCCGCATCCGCGCCCAGCCGTCCGACTGGTCGGTCAGCGCGGCAAGTCCCGCCAGCCCCTCGGGCGCGGCCGCGACAAGGAACGCCTGGCCGCGACCGGTCCAGAGGCAGGCGGCCTCGCCGGCGCGGACCGACTGGCCGGGGCCGGGCCAGCCGAGCCCGAGCTTCTTCAGCGCCGTCCCCACTGCCTTCTCCTTGCCGGCAAAGGGCGCGACGGAGGTCACGGGGGCGAAGGGCAGCTCGCTCAGCCCGACCTCGGGCAGGATAACCGGCAGCAGCCCCTCGCAGGCGGAGGTCTCGATGAGCCTAGGCACGGGCGCGCCCTCCCTCGGGGTCGAAGAATACCGGATGCGTCACCTCGCACAGGACCTCCGCCTTGCGCAGGTGGTCCACGAGCTTCACCCGGCCGCCGATCCGCGCCCGACCGTCCTTCAGGAAGGCCAGCGCGAGGTAGCTGCGCAGCGTGGGCGACCAGCAGACCGAGGTGACATAACCTCGGTCGTTTGACGAGACCGCCGCCGTCCCCTCGTCGAAGAGATGCGCGCCCGCGGCAATGGCGCGCCCGGCCGGAATCGGCCTGAGGCCCACGAGCTGCTCGCGCTCCGGCCCCGTCAGTCCGGGCCGCTGGCTCGCGGCCTTTCCGATGCAATCCTTCTTGGCGCTCACCATCCCCTGCAGTCCGATGTCGAAGGCGGTCACCCGACCGTGGATCTCTGCATGTGTGATGAAACCCTTCTCGATCCTGAGGACATTGAGCGCCTCCATCCCGTAGGCCCCGCCGCCGAGGCTTTCCGCCCGCGCCACGATATCCCGCCAGAGCGCCGCGCCGAAACGCGCGGGCACCGCGATCTCGTATCCCGCCTCGCCGGAGAAGGAGATGCGGAATAGCCGCGCCTCCACTTCCATCACGCGGACCGGCCCGCAGGAGAGGAAGGGAAAGGCTTCGCAGTCGATCGGCGCTTCCAGGACCGAATTGAGCAGCTCGCGCGCCAGCGGGCCAGCCACGGCGAACTGCGCCCAGCTCTCGGTGACCGAGATCATCCGAACGTCCCAGTCCGGGCAATGCGCCTGGTGGACGAAGTCGAGGTGCCGCATGACCTGTCCCGCCGCGGCGGTCGTCGTGGTCATCAGGTAGTGGCCCTCGCCGAGGCAGGCGGTGGTGCCGTCGTCCATCACCATGCCGTCCTCGCGCAGCATGAGGCCGTAGCGGACCCGCCCCGGCTTCAGCGTCGAGAAGGTGTTGGTGTAGACGCGGTCGAGGAAGCGGGCGGCATCCTTTCCCTGGATGTCGATCTTGCCGAGCGTGGAGACGTCGGCCACGCCGACCCGTTCCCGCACCATCCTGACCTCGCGGTCGCAGGATTCGCGCCAGGTCGCCTCGCCCGGTCGCGGGAAATAGGCGGCGCGATACCAGAGCCCGGCCTCGATCATCGGCGCGCCGCGATCCCGCGCGGCGCCATCGGAAGTCGTGCGCCGTTGGGGCGCGAACCCCCGGCCCTGCCCGCCCGCGCCCATCGCGGCGATGGAGACGGGCGTGAAGGGCGGTCGGAAGGTCGTCGTCCCGGTCTCGGGGATTGCCCGGCCGGTCGCGTCGGCAAGGATGGCCAGCGCCGCGACGTTGGAGTTCTTTCCCTGGTCCGGCGCCATGCCCTGCGTCGTGTAGCGCTTCATGTGCTCGACGCTGCGGTAGTTCTCCTGCGCGGCAAGCCGCACGTCCTTCGTCGTCACGTCATTGGCGAAGTCGAGCCAGGCGCGGTGCTTCGGCTCCGGCACTTCCCAGTACGCACGGATGCGCACGCCCGCATCCTCGGCCTGCGGCAGATCCGTCGGCGGCGGCCGACGTCCCAGATGCTCCAGTGCCGCCTCGGCCGCCCCGACGCCCTCCGCGAGGCAGGCGTGGGTCGAGAAGGCGCCGTTCGCGGCCCCGGCGGCGGTGAGCCCCGGAACCATGCCGGCGCGGGGCACGAAGGCCGCGAGGTCCTCGCGCCAGTCGGGCCGGCCGTTCATGTGGCAGGCGAGGTGCAGCGCCGGGTTCCAGCCGCCCGAAACCGCGAGGCAGTCGCTGACGATGCGCGAGACCTTGCCCTCGCGGTCGGCGATCACAACCTCGCGCAGGCCCCGCCGGCCGGCCGTGTCGATGACGCGGCAGCCGGCATGGACGGGGAAGTCGCCCGGCACGGCGACATCCTCGCGCACGTCGACAAGCGCCGCGATGCGAACGCCTGCCGCAGAGAGGTCGCGCGCCGTGCGGTGGGCGTAGTCGTTGTTGCCGAAGACCGTGACCGACTTGCCGGCCGCGACACCCCAGCGGTTGAGGTATCCGCGCACCGCGCCCGCGGTCATGATCCCCGGCCGGTCGTTGTTGGCAAAGGCGATCTGGCGTTCGTGCGCCCCCGAGGCGAGCACGGCGCGCCTCGCCACGATCCGCCAGAAGCATTCGCGCGGCAGGTCGCCCGAGGGGTTGGCAACATGCAGGCCCACCCGTTCCAGGGCGCCGTAGGTGCCGCCGTCATAGGCGCCGGTCACCGTGGTGCGGGGCATCAGGCGGACATTCGGAAGCGCGGAAAGCTCGGCCAGCACCTCGGCCGCCCAGTCCGCGCCGGGACGGCCCGCGATCTGGTGCGACTCGAGCAGGAGCCGTCCGCCCATGCGGCTGTCCTCCTCCGCGAGGATCACGTCGGCACCAGCACGCCCCGCCACGAGGGCGGCCATGAGGCCCGCGGGACCCGAGCCGATGACGAGAATGTCGCAGAAGGCCCAGGCCTTCTCGTAGGCCTCGTCGCTCGACTTCCCCGACAGCGCGCCGAGCCCCGCCGCGCGACGGATCAGCGGCTCGTAGAGGCTTTCCCAAAGGGCTTTCGGCCACATGAAGGTCTTGTAGTAGAAACCTGCGCCGAAGAAGGGCGCGAAGAGGTCGTTGCACTCCATGAGGTCGAGCCCGATCGACGGCCAGGCGTTCTGCCCGCGCGCCTCTAGCCCGGCATGAATTTCCTGCACCGTGGCGCGCACATTGGGCACCTGGCGGGCGCCCCGTCCCAGGGTGACGAGCGCATTCGGTTCCTCCGACCCGGTCGTCATCACGCCGCGCGGCCGGTGGTACTTGAACGACCGGCCGAAGATGCGGATGCCCGAGGCGAGGAGCGCGGAGGCCAGAGTGTCACCGCGAAAGCCGGTGTAGTCGCGGCCGTCGAAGCGGAAGCCCACAGTCTCCGACCGGTCGATGAGTCCCTTGCCGGCGATCCTCATGCCCGCCGTCCCCTTCCCTTCGGCGCCGCAGGGGGCTCGCGCTCCGCCACGAGGCGCGTGGCGGTGACCGCGTGGCTCACCGTGTCGCGCGTGACCTCGATCCAGGCCGAACAGCCAAGCTCGTGGTACCAGAGGTCGCGCGTCTCGCCGGCCGGGTTGTCCCGCAGGTGGAGGTAGTCGTCCCAGGCTTCCGGCCCGGCATCCGCCTCCGGCCGGTCGGCATAGACGGCGGCGCCGTAGTAGGTGAACTCGCGCCGGTCGCGTTCGCCGCAAAGGGGGCAGGTCAGGCGCATGGTCGGTCTCCCCTGGCGCGGCCCACCTCCCGCCCCATCCCTCCCAACGCGGGGGAAGGAAGCGCCGATTGCGCCGTCTCGCGCAGCGCGGCACCCTCCCCCTGGTGGGGAGGGATGGGGTGGGGGGATCGGTCCGGGCACATCATCTCAGTGCAAATTGTGCTGGCTGCCGGTGCCTTCCTCGTCGAGGAGGTGCCCGGTCAGGAAACGGTCGAGGCGGAAGCGGCGCGCGACGGCGTGGCTTTCTCCGGTGGCCATCAGATGCGCCATGCACCAGCCCGAGGCGGGCACGGCCTTGAAGCCGCCGTAGTTCCAGCCGCAGTCGATGTAGAGCCCGCCGACATCGGTCCGGTCGATGATCGGCGAGCCGTCGGGTGTCATGTCCATGATCCCGCCCCAGGACCTGAGCACCTTCGCCTTGCCGATCATCGGCATCAGCGTCATGCCCGCCTCCATCACATGCTCCACCATCGGAAGGTTGCCCCGCGCGGCATAGGAGGCATAGAAGTCGAGGTCGCCGCCGAAGACGAGCCCGCCCTTGTCGCTCTGCGAGATGTAGAAATGCCCCATGCCGAAGCTTACCACATGGTCGATCACGGGCTTCAGCCCCTCGGTCACGAAGGCCTGGAGTATATGGCTCTCGATCGGCAGCCGCATCCCGGCCATCGCCGCGACCTGGCCCGACCGCCCCGCGACGACGATCCCTACCTTCTTCGCCCGGATCGCCCCGCGCGTGGTCCGGACGCCGCGCACCCGGCCGCCCTCGATGTCGATCCCGGTCACCTCGCAGTTCTGGACCAGGTCCACGCCCCGCCGGTCCGCGCCCCGCGCATAGCCCCAGGCGACCGCGTCGTGCCGCGCGGTGCCGCCGCGTGGGTGGTAGAGCCCGCCGTAGATCGGAAAGCGCGTCTGCTCGAAGTCGAGGTAGGGCAGATGGCGGCGCACCCCTTCGCGGTCCAGGAGGATCGCGTCGTCGCCCTGGTTGACCATCGCGTTGCCGCGCCGCGCGAAGGCGTCGCGTTGGCCGTCGGAATGGAAGAGGTTGATGAGCCCGCGCTGCGAATGCATCACGTTGTAGTTCAGCTCCGCCTCCAGCCCCTCCCAGAGCTTCAGCGAGTGGGAATAGAATTCCTGGTTGCCGGGCAGGAAGTAGTTGGCGCGCACGATGGTCGTATTGCGACCGACGTTGCCGCCGCCGAGGTAACCCTTCTCGAGGACCGCGATATTGGTGATGCCGTGGTTCTTCGCCAGGTAGTAGGCGGTTGAAAGCCCGTGCCCGCCGCCGCCGATGATGACGACCTCGTATTCGTCCTTCGGCGCGGGATCGCGCCAGGCGGGGCCCCAGCCCCTGTTGCCCGAGAGCCCCTCGCGGATGACCCTGAGCCCCGAATAGCGCATCGTCCCCTCCGTTCACGGATCGCCCTGCCCCGCCGGCAGTGAAACGGCCCCGCCGGCAGATTTCAACGCCCGAGCGGGCTTGCCGCGCCTTTCCGCGACAGAATGTGTCGCTGGACGGCCGAAGACGAAAAAACCCGGCCGGTTGGACGGCCGGCCGGGCGGCTGCCGCATCGCGATGAGGGAAGGTCCCCGCCCAGGCGGTATCGGGACGGATGATCTCGGCGCGCGAGACGGCGAAGTCCCGAGCCTGCGCTTCCGTGACGAAGCGGTTTACCGACAGATTCCGCTCGGCGTCATGCCCCGCGCGACAGCCGGGCCGACCTTGCGTCGTCACTGGCCCGGGGTGCTACTCGGCCCAGTCCCAGGGTCGCGTGAACTCGCCAAGCTTGTGCCTGAGCGCGTCCTCGTCGACTGGACCCGTGCGTTCGATTCGTGCGACGAGCCCGCGCTTCCGGTCCTCGACGACCTCGCGCACCCGCACGGCAAGGCCCGCCTCGGCCAGCGCGGCATCGTAGACACGCCGGATCGCGAGCTTCCGCAGGTCGGGCTTGAAGATCTTTCCCACCGCCGTTTTCGGCAGTTCGGGCAGTATCTCGACATGCTTCGGCACCGCGGCGCGTTCGTGGATATGGGTCCGGGCATACTCCATCAGGTCCTCGACCGTCACCTCTGCACCCTTCACGAGTTCGACGTAGGCGCAAGGCAGCTCGCCTGCGAAGGCATCGGGCTGGCCGATGGCGCCGACGAAGGCGACTGCGGGGTGGCCCATCAGCGCCTCCTCGATCTCGGCCGGGTCGATGTTGTGGCCGCCGCGGATGATCAGGTCCTTCGCCCGGCCGGTGATCCAGAGATAGCCGTCCGCGTCGATCCGGCCGAGATCGCCGGTCCTCAGGTAGCGGCCCTCGGCAAAGAGGTCGCGGTTCTTGTCCACTTCGGTGTAGGTGGAGCCCTCGAAGACGCCGGGGTTGGAGACACAGATCTCGCCCACCTCGTCCACGGCGCATTCCTTCCGGACGCCGCCGTTGCCGTCAGTGTGCAGGATTCGGACATTGCAATAGGGCAAGGGCACGCCGACCGATCCGACCTTCTTCTTGCCGTCCACCGGATTGCAGGAGACCAGGCAGGTGGCCTCGGTCAGGCCGTAGCCCTCGGCGATCTGCACGCCGGTCGCCTTCTCGAATCGGTTGTAAAGCTCGAGCGGCAGGGGTGCGGAGCCCGAGATCGCGATCTTGAGCGAGGAGACATCGGCATCGACCGGGCGCTGCATCAGCGCTGCAATGGCGGTGGGCACCGTGATCAGGAAGGACACGCGCCAGCGCTCGATCAGCTTCCAGAAGTTGTCGAAGACGCCATCGCCCCGATAGCCCGCAGGCGTCGGCATGACCATGTGCGCGCCGCTCGCGATCACCGACATCAGGACCGGATAGGCTGCGAAGACGTGAAAGAGCGGCAACGGGCAGATCAGCACGTCGGTCTCGTCGAAGAGAAGCCGGCCGCCCAGCCAACCGTTGTAGATCATGCCGGAATACTTGTGCTGCGCGACCTTCGGCATACCGGTCGTGCCGCCCGTGTGGAAGTAGGCCGCGACCCGGTCGCCCGCGCTGTCGGCGAAGCTCAGCCGGTCGGCGGGCTGGCGCGCGCATTCGGCGGCGAAGTCCCGCACGCGGGCCTTGTGCAGGGCGGGATTCTTCGGCCGGACGAAGGGCACGATCCAGGATTTCGGCGGCCCGAGGTAGCGATTCAGATCGACTTCCAGCACCGTCTGGACGTTCGGGGCCAGCGCCACGGCGGCGGCGGCCTTTTGCGGAACATCGGTCTTCGGGAAGGCCTTCAGCGTCACCAGCACCTTTGCCTTCGTCTCGCGCAGGATGGCAGCGATCTGCTCGGGATCGAGGAGGGGGTTGATCGGGTTCACGATGCCCGCGACGGCCCCGCCAAGCAGCACCGCCGCCGTCTCGAGGGTGTTGGGAAGGAGGTAGGCGACGGTATCCCCTTCGCCGACACCCAGGCTGCGGAAGAGGTTCGCGGCCTGCGTGATCCGGCCGAGGAACGTGTTCCAGGTCCATGTCTCGGCCCTCGACTTCGGGTCCGAGAGCAGCTGGAAGCTGATCGCCGGACGGGCGCCGTGGGCGTCGCGCGTGCGGCTCAGGAACTGGTAGATCGTGACCGGAAGGTCGCGCTCCGCATATGGCAGTTCGCGCTCGACGGCATCACGGTCGGCGACCCCTGAAAACTTCCCCATGAACTCCTCCCCTCGCCCGCTCCGCCGGGCTTCTCATTGGGTCGAAGGATGGGGGCAAACCGGGCAGCGGGCAAGAGTGACGCTTGGTCCCGACCGGGCCGGGACGCCGCGTCACGGATGCCGGCCGGTCGGGGCAGGATCACTTCTGCGGGATGCGCAGCACCTGGCCGGGATAGATCTTGTCGGGGTGCTTCAGCATCGGCTTGTTCGCCTCGAAGATCTCCATGTACCGGTTGGCGTTGCCGAGCGTCTTCTTGGCGATGGCCGACAGCGTGTCGCCCTTGGCGACGGTATGGAACACGGCCGCCGTGGTATCCTCGTCGTGGCTCGTCTCCACCTTGGCCACGCCTGCGACGTTGCCCACGGCGAGGATGACCTTTTCCTTCATCTCGGGGCTCACGGCCTTGCCCGCGACCTTGACCGTGTCGCCCTCGACCTTGAGGTCGAGCCCGGACGCGTCGAGGCCAAGATCCTCGATCTCCTTCTTCAGCGCCGCTTCCGGCGCCTCGGCCGCCTCAGCCGCGCCGCCGCCGAGAAGCTTCTTTCCTGCGTCCTTGACGAAACTCCAGACACCCATGGTCGTCTCCAATACTACCTGACTCGAGATGGCGCGAGGAACACCTCGCCCCCGGTCGGACTATCGGCCGCGGTGCCGCGCGAGGCAACCCGCAACGCTACGGAACCATTGCCGCGCTGCTGGCACCTGCCGGGATCACGCCGCCCCGGCCCCTTCGGTGAACTGGAGCCGTGCGAGGCGGGCGTAGAGCCCGTCCTCGGCCACGAGGTCGTCGTGGGTGCCGCTCGCCACGATCTTGCCCGCGTCGAAGACGACGATGCGGTGGGCCTTCTTCACCGTGGCGAGCCGGTGCGCCACGATCAATGTCGTGCGGCCCCTGGCAAGTTCGTCCACCGCGCGCTGCACCGCGCGTTCGCTTTCGGCATCGAGCGCCGAGGTCGCCTCGTCAAGAAGGAGGATCGGCGCGTCCCGCAGGATCGCGCGGGCGATGGCGATGCGCTGCTTCTGCCCGCCCGAGAGCATCACGCCACGCTCGCCGAGAAAGCTCGCATACCCTTCGGGAAGCGCCGAGATGAACTCGTGCGCGGCCGCGGCGCGGGCAGCGGCCTCCACCTCGGCGTCGGTGGCATCCGGCCTGCCGTAGCGGATGTTCTCGCGCGCCGAGGCGGCGAAGATCACCGGATCCTGCGGCACCAGCGCAATGGCGCGTCGGAAGTCGGACCGCGCCATGTCCGAGAGCGCCACGCCATCGATGGTGATGCGCCCCCGGTCGGGGTCGTAGAAGCGCAGGAGAAGCTGGATCACCGTCGTCTTGCCCGCACCCGAGGGACCGACGAGCGCCACAGTCTCGCCGGGCCGGACGTGCAGGTCCACGCCTTCCAGCGCGGACTGGTCCGGCCGAGTCGGGTAGTGGAAGGTCACGTCGTCGAAGACGATCTCCCCCGTCGCTGGCCGCGGCAGGGCGACCGGCTCCGCCGGGTCGCGCACGCTGTCGGCGGCGGCGAGAAGCTCCACGAGCCGCTCCGTCGCCCCCGCCGCCCGCTGCAACTCGCCCCAGATTTCCGAAAGCGCCGCAACCGAACCCGCTGCCATGACCGCGTAGATGACGAACTGAACAAGCTCGCCCGGGCTCATCGCGCCCGCCCGCACGTCGCGCGCACCGATCCAGAGCACGCCGACCACGCCGGCGAAGACGAGGAAGATGACGATGACGGTCATCGCCGCCCGGGTGCGGATGCGCGCGCGCGCGGAGTCGAAGCTTTCCTCCGTCACCCGCGCGAAGTCGGCGCGTGTGGCCGTCTCGTGGGTGAATGCCTGCACCGTCTGCACCGCCGAAAGCGCCTCGGACGCCGCGCCTGAGGAGGCGGCGATCCAGTCCTGGTTCTCGCGGCTGAGCCGCCTCAGCCGCCGCCCCTGCGTGATGATCGGCACGATCACCGCCGGGACGATGAGGAAGACGAGCCCCGTGAGCTTGGCCGAGGTCAGGAGCATCATCACCATGGCGCCGAGAAGGATCAGGAGATTCCTGAGCGCGACCGATACGGAAGAGCCGATCACCGACAGGATCAGCGTCGTGTCGGTGCTGATCCGGCTGACGACCTCGCCGGTCATGATGCGTTCGTAGAAGGCCGGGCTCATCCCGATCACGCGGTCGAAGACCGCCTTGCGGATATCGGCCACCACGCGCTCGCCCAGCCGGGTGACGAGGTAGTAGCGCGCCCCGGTACCGAGCGCGAGCAGCGCGGCAATGACCATGGCACCGGCGAAATAGCTGTCGAGCAGGGCCGCGCCGGAATTGAAGCCGTCGATGACCCGGCGTACCGCCACCGGCAGCAGAAGCGAGATCGAGGCCGTGAGGACGAGCGCCGCGCCCGCCATGACGACGAGCCCGCGATAGGGCGCGAGAAAGGGCCTGAGCCCGCCGAGCGCACCCACCCGCTTCGCGGCAGCCCTGTCCTCCGCCGTCATGTCCCGTCGCGCCATGCCCATCCTCCCGGTGGCTGGGGTTCTGCGCCGGGGTTTAGGGGCAGGCGCGCCCCGGGGCAAGGGCGCCAACGCCGCAGGCGCTGTCGCCGCAGCGCGGCAGGAAGCCGCCGGGCGCCTCCCCCGTCCGTCGCCCGGGTTGCGGCCGGGGCGGGCTTGCGGCTAGGCTGGAACCGACGCCCCGCCCCGGCGCAACGGAGACGGAGGACATGGTGACGACCCATTCGGCCGAGAACGCCCGCGACCTTCAGTCGCTGCTCCGCAAGGCGGGGCCGCGTGACACGATCGAACTCAACGGCCAGTTCGGTGAGGTGCGGCTCGCGGGTATACGGCCGGAGGCAACGGTGACGCTCCGGGCCGCCAAGCCCGGCGCGGCGCATTTCGAGAAGCTCATCCTCGGCGACTGCGCCAACATCGCCTTCGCGGGGCTGACGATGTGGCCGCTCGCGCCGGTGCCGCGCGTCGACCGCAAACTCTATCTGATCCACGCCTAT
The DNA here is from genome assembly GCF_041919395.1 of Albidovulum sp. Taxonomy (NCBI): domain Bacteria; kingdom Pseudomonadati; phylum Pseudomonadota; class Alphaproteobacteria; order Rhodobacterales; family Paracoccaceae; genus Albidovulum; species Albidovulum sp. Next base: position 816 of record NZ_JAYRTX010000080.1, on the reverse strand, counting down.
CCCGACTGCGCCGGCATCGAGGTCTCCGACACGCTCTTCCGCGGCCGCGCCGACAGCGACAACCACGCCAAATGGACGCTCGCCGACTGGACCGAGGCGAAGATCGGTGCGGCGCTCCTGCGAGGGCCGAACAGCGTCATCCGCAACAACGCCGCCATCGGCGTGAACTTCGGCTACGGTGTCAGCGGCAAGAACTCCGAGATATTCGGCAACCTCATCTTCGGCTTTTCCGGCGATGCCTTCCGCGCCACCGAGGACAACTGCGTCGTCATCGGCAATCGCGCCACCGACGCGATGCAGGTCGACAAGAACCACTCCGACGCCTTCCAGGCCTTCAAGACCTCCGGGCTGCTCAATGGCCTCGTCGTCAAGGACAACGTGCTTGTGGAATGGACGGTCCGGCCCGACAATCCCTTGCGCGCGAAGATGCAGGGGATCAGCTTCCATGGCGGACCCTATGCCAACGTGATCGTCCGCGACAACAAGGTCGCGACCACAAGCCCGAATGGCATTCACCTGAACCAGGTGAACAATTTCGAGGTCACCGGCAACCGTGTGCGCAATGCCGACGGCCAGCGCGGACGGATCCCGCGGATATGGATCGACCACTGTTCGGGAAACATGTTGCTCGCCGACAACGAGGCGGAGAACTACACGCTCCAGCGCGGCCTCGGCGGGCCGAGGAATCGCGAGCCGGACTATTCCGTGCGCTTCTGAGGGGCTGTCGAAGCGCGGGATTTCCTGGAGCGGGTAGCGGGGGCCAAGCGCCCGTTTTGACTTGTTGCGATCCGTATAGTTTCTCCGTTTTTCCAAACG
>NZ_JAYRTX010000079.1:0-15706 GCF_041919395.1 Albidovulum sp. | reverse complement strand
GCGCTCAAATCGACATTGGAGGTTCGGGAGCTTTCCGGTCTCTACCTTGCCGGCCAGATCAACGGCACGACCGGATACGAAGAGGCCGCGGCGCAGGGCCTCGTTGCCGGACTGAGCGCAGCGCTTGTGGTTAAGGGACATGAACCGGTCGTCTTCAGCCGGGCCCAGAGCTACATAGGCGTGATGATCGACGACCTTGTCGCTCGGGGTGTGACGGAACCCTACCGGATGTTCACGTCGCGCGCAGAGTTCCGCCTCTCGCTTCGCGCCGACAACGCCGACCAGAGGTTGACGCCGCTGGCGCTGGACCTGGGATGCGCGAGCGAAGAACGCCGCCGCATTTTCGGCGCGAAGATGGAAGCGCTGTCGGAGGGCCGCGCCGCGCTTGAGGCGGTGACGCTCACGCCGCGCGAGGCCGCTTCGGCCGGGTTGAATGTGGGCCAGGACGGCCAACGGCGCAGCGCGTTTGAGTATCTCTCCTTTCCGGGCGTGACGTTCGACGATCTCGTGCGTGCCGCGCCCGGCCTCGCGGGAATCAGCCAAGATACGCGGGAGCAGATTGCGCGCGATGCCACCTATGCCGCGTACATGGATCGGCAGAGGGCCGACGTGGAAGCGCTGCGCCGCGAGGAAGGGCACGCCATCCCCGACGGATTCGACTACGCGGGGCTTCCCGGCCTGTCCAATGAGCTGAAGACGAAGCTGGAGCGCATGCGGCCGCAGACGCTCGCGCAGGCGGGGCGCATCGAGGGTGTGACGCCCGCCGCTCTGGCATTGATACTCGCGCGCATTCGGAGGGTGAAGCGCCAGCGGGCAACGGGATGACGTCGGAGTACTCGCTTGCGGGACGCGTTGTTTCACGTGAAACCTGGGATCGCCTGAAAGCCCTGGAAGGACTACTGCGAAAGTGGACCAAGGCGATAAATCTTGTGTCTCCGGGAACCCTGGATACCATATGGACCCGCCATTTCGCAGACTCGGCGCAGATCTTCGACATGGCACCCGATCGCGCGCGATCCTGGGCGGATCTCGGCAGCGGCGGTGGCTTCCCGGGGCTGGTCGTGGCGATCCTTGCGAAAGACGAATCCCCCGGCCTATCGGTGACGCTGGTCGAGAGCGATCAACGCAAGGCCGCGTTCCTGATGACAGCCGCGCGAACGCTCGATCTTCGGGTGACGGTCGTTGCGGACCGCATTGAGTCGGTGGCGCCGCTCGGCGCGAAGGTTCTCTCCGCGCGCGCCCTTGCGCCACTTGACGTCCTTCTCGGTTATGCCGAGCGGCACCTCAACCGAGCCGGGGTCGCCATCTTCCCCAAGGGCGCGACCGTCGATGATGAACTCGCCCATGCGCTTGAACATTGGCGATTCTCCTATCAAAAGGAGCCCAGCCGAACCGACGCCGCCGGCGTCGTCCTGATCATCGGAGGTATCACGCGTGTCTGACCCGACGCGTCCGCCCGGGCCGAGAATCGTTGCCATCGCCAACCAGAAGGGCGGCGTGGGCAAGACCACGACGGCAATCAACCTTGCAGCCGCCCTGGCGGAAGACGGGCTCAATGTCCTTCTTGTGGACCTCGATCCACAGGGCAACGCCTCCACCGGACTCGGGATCGATCCCGCGCAGCGCGACAAGACGACCTACGATCTGCTCATCGAGGATGCCGACCTTGCCGATGTGATCCGCACGACGCAGGTGGAAGGAGTCTGGCTTTGCCCGGCGACGACCGATCTTTCCTCGGCGGACATTGAGCTGGTCAGCAACGAGAAACGGAGTTTCCTCCTCCACGATGCCCTGCGCCAGCCTGCCATCGATGGCTTTGCGTTCGACTTCGTCCTGATCGACTGCCCTCCGTCGCTGAGCCTGCTGACGGTCAACGCGATGGTCGCGGCCCACTCGATCCTCGTACCGCTGCAGGCGGAGTTCTACGCGCTTGAGGGCCTGTCGCAACTGATGCTGACGATTCGCGAGGTGCGGCAGTCGGCAAACCCGGACTTGCGGATCGAGGGTGTCGTACTCACGATGTACGACAGCCGAAACAACCTTTCCCAGCAGGTGGAGGCCGATGCCCGAGCAAACCTGGGTGAGCTCGTCTATCGGACCGTCGTGCCCCGCAACGTACGGCTTTCCGAGGCCCCATCGTTTGCGGTCCCCGTCCTGACCTACGACACCATGTCGAAGGGGGCCATCGCGTACCGCGCGCTCGCGCATGAAATCATCTCCCGACATGGCGGGAACCCGGGGAGGACAGAATGAACGACCGAAAGAGCGAACGCAGGGGGCTTGGCCGCGGACTGTCCGCATTGATGGCGGACGTGAACCTCGGCACGGCCGGCCGGCCGGAGCAGCGGGCCGTGCGGGCCGACACGCGGCTGCCGATTGAACGAATCGAGCCGAATCCGGATCAACCGCGCCGCGACTTCGCGCCCGAGTCTCTTCGGGAGCTTTCGGACTCGATCCGCGCAAAGGGTATCATACAGCCGCTCATTGTTCGGGAAAAACCAAATAAATCAGGATATTACGAGATCGTTGCCGGAGAGCGGCGCTGGCGCGCCGCGCAACTCGCACAGTTTCACGAAGTCCCCGTCATCATCCGCGACCTTGACGATACCGAAGTGCTCGAGGTCGCCATCATCGAGAACATTCAACGCGCTGACCTGAACGCCATTGAAGAGGCGATGGGCTATCGTCAGCTGATGGAGCGGTTTGGCCATACGCAGGAAAGGCTTGCCGAGGCCTTGGGCAAAAGCCGGAGCCACATCGCGAATCTCGTGCGGCTCCTGACCTTGCCGGACGAAGTGCAGGCCTGGCTTCGCGAGGGCAAGCTCAGTGCCGGCCACGCCCGCGCTCTTGTGACAACCGACAACGCAACGGCCTTGGCACGCCAGGTGATTGCCCGCGGTCTGTCGGTTCGTGAGACCGAACGGCTGGCAAAGTCTCCAACCCGCACCGGCGGATCGAAGGTCCAGCCTCCCGCGAAGGACGCCGACACCCGCGCGCTGGAGCAGGATCTTTCGGCCGGCCTGGGGATGAGGGTGGTGATCGATCACAAGGGCCCGGACGGCGGCAATGTCATTGTCGCCTACCGGTCGCTCGATGACCTCGACAGGCTTTGCCAGCTCCTCTCGCAAGCGCGGTAGGGATCACGTGTTCGGCCGGGTCCAGATGAATGCGGCGACCATCGCCAGCGTCAGCACCTGAATTGCCAACACCCAGGTCTGGATGCCCAGAGCGAACGCAATGGCGAAAGCGGCCAGAATAGACACTGTTGCGAACCGCTTCGCGCGATGACTGATCGCGCCGCGCTCGCGCCAGGCGCTGATCGGCGGCCCGAAGTACGGATGCGAAAGAAGCCAGTGGTGCAGCCTCTCGGACGATCGCGCGAACCCGAAGGCAGAGAGCAGGAGGAGGGGGACCGTGGGCAGAAGGGGAAGAAAGGCGCCGACCGCCCCGAGGACGAGCGCGGTCACCCCAAACGCGAGCCAGAAGCCGCGGATCACGGGAGAAGTTCCCGGATAACGGCATCCAGCACTGCGCGCCCTTCGGAGGTTGCCGCCAAGCGTTTGCCATCGCGTCGAACCATACCCAGGTCCTGCACACGCTCGACCGCTCCTGCGTCCAACGGGCGTCCCGCAAGCTCCTGGTAGCGGGCGGTATCCAGCCCCTCGGTCAGGCGCAGCGCCATCATCAGATACTCGGTGGCCTGGTCCGCCGGGCTCAGCGACTCTCGCGGCCGCTCGCCGTGCCCCACTGTCTCTACCTGAGACAACCATTCCGCAGGGGACTTCGGCGTGTCCGTGGCGAACCGCTGTCCTCCAAGCGTCAACCGGCCATGCGCCCCCGGACCGAGTCCGGCATAGTCGCCATAGCGCCAGTAGATGAGATTGTGCCGACTTTCCGCACCATCACGGGCATGATTCGAAACCTCGTAGGCCGGCATTCCGGCATCGGCAAGAATACCCTGCGTTATCAGATACATATCCGCGGCCAAATCATCGTCCGGCAGACCTTTCAGCCCGCCGGCCGCATTGCGCGCACCAAAGGCGGTGCCGTCCTCGATCGTCAGTTGGTAGAGCGACAGGTGATCGGCCGCCATGGCAAGCGCGTCGCGCAGTTCCGCAACCCAGGCCGCGACAGTCTGGTCCTGCCGGGCATAGATCATATCGAAACTCACCCGCGGGAAAGCCGCTCTCGCAATCTCGAAGGCGCCACGCGCCTCGGCCACGTTGTGCAACCTTCCGAGCCGTTTCAGATCGGAATCATTGAGCGCCTGGACACCCATCGAGAGGCGATTGACTCCTGCGGCCGAATAGGCCCGGAACCGGCCAGCCTCGACGCTGCCGGGGTTTGCCTCCAGGGTCACCTCCAGGTCGTTCGCAACAGGCCAGGTCATCCGGATCGCCTCGATCAGCGCGGCGACCACATCAGGGTTCATCAGCGAGGGGGTGCCGCCGCCGAAGAAGACGGTGTTCAGAACCCGGCCCGAGGTTTCCGCCCCGATCCTGGCGATCTCGCTCAGGTAGGCGCGCTTCCAGCGCTCCTGGTCGATCGAAGCGGCGACGTGAGAGTTGAAGTCGCAGTAGGGGCACTTCGAGGCGCAGAACGGCCAATGCAGGTAGAGCCCGAACCCGCCATTCTTCCAGTCCTCCATTTCAAGTCCTGTCGAAACAGGCCACCAGCTTGCCGAAGGCATCCGCACGATGGCTGATGCGGTTCTTGTGAGCCGCGTCCATCTCGGCGAAGGTGATGGTGTGGCCGGCCGGTTCGAACATCGGGTCGTAGCCGTGTCCCTGGCGTCCGCGCATCGGCCAGACGACCTGCCCTTCAACCTTGCCCTCGAAGACCTCGTCATGCCCGTCGGGCCAGGCAAGGACCATTGTCGCGCGGAACCGGGCGGTCCGCGGATGGGGCGCACGGACCTTCTCGAGCTCGTTCCAGGTGCGCGTCATGGCCAGCACGAAATCGCGACCATGGGGCGTCTCGGCCCAGTCGGCGGTGTGAACCCCCGGAGCGCCGGCGAGGCCATCGACCTCGATCCCGCTGTCGTCTGCGAGCGCGGGAAGGCCGGTCGCCCTTGCGGCCGCATGGGCTTTGATTCTCGCGTTACCGACGAAGGTGGTCTCCGTTTCGGCGGGCTCCGGGAGGCCCATTTCGGCGGCGCTGATGCAATGGATGCCGTAAGGGGAGAGCAGGGCCGCGATTTCCTCCAGCTTCCCCTTGTTGTGGGTCGCGACCAGAAGCCGGTCGCCGGCGAATCTCCGCATCAGATAGCCGCCTTCTGCGCCGCCACCAGCTCTGTGATACCCTTGTCGGCGAGGTCAAGAAGCTGTGTCATCTCCTCGCGACTGAAGGTTGCGCCCTCCGCCGACATCTGTACCTCGACCAACCGGCCGCGACCGGTGATGATGAAGTTGCCATCCGTCCCGGCCTCGCTGTCCTCGGCATAGTCGAGGTCGAGCACGGGCTGGCCGGCGTAGATCCCACAGGAGACGGCTGCGACATGGTCGATGATCGGGTCACCGATCACGGCGCCGGCCTTCATCAACCGGTTGACCGCAAGCCTGAGCGCGACCCAGCCGCCGGTGATCGAGGCGCAGCGGGTGCCGCCGTCGGCCTGGATCACGTCGCAATCCACCACGATCTGGCGTTCCCCGAGCGCCACGCGATCCACGCCCGCGCGAAGGGCGCGGCCGATCAGCCGCTGAATCTCCTGCGTCCGCCCGGACTGCTTGCCCGCCGCCGCCTCGCGCCGGTTGCGCGTGTTCGTTGCACGCGGCAGCATCCCGTATTCGGCCGTCACCCAGCCGAGGCCGGTTCCTTTCAGGAAGGGCGGCGCCTTGTCCTCGATCGTTGCGGTGCAGAGCACGTGGGTGTCGCCGCACCTGATGAGACACGATCCCTCGGCGTGCTTGGTGACGCCCGTGTCGATCTCGATGGAACGCATGGCATCAAGTTTCCGGCCGGAGGGTCGCATGGAATGTCCTTTCGCGGGTGTCGCGCCAATTACAGGCCCGCCGCGGGCGGAGGCAACCCCGGATTGACGGCGGTGCCCGCCGATCCTTATCTCTGGGAGGCCATGCCGGAACAGGACATGCAGAACCGATCGAAGCTTCTCGCCGAGATGAATGACCGCTCGCGGGAAGTCTTCCGCCGCGTCGTCGAAAGCTATCTCGACAGCGGCGATCCGGTCGGCTCGCGCACGCTGTCCCGCACGATGAGCGAACCGATCTCGGCGGCCACGATCCGTAACGTGATGCAGGACCTCGAATACCTCGGGCTTCTCGACAGCCCGCATACCTCGGCCGGCCGGATCCCGACACAGCTCGGTCTCAGGATGTTCGTCGACGGGCTGATGGAGGTTTCCTCCGTCTCGCTTCAGGACCGCGAGGCGATCGATGCGACCGCCGGTGGAAACGAACCCGGAATAGCGCCGATGTTCGACCGCATCGGCGCGGCGCTATCGGGCATTACCCACGGCGCGAGCCTCGTCCTCACGCCGAAGCATGAGGCTGCGATCCGCCATATCGAGTTCGTGGGGCTCGGTCCCGACAGGGCGCTCGTGGTCCTGGTGTTTGACGATGGCCATGTCGAGAACCGCGTCTTCACGCCGCCCCTGGGGCACACGCAATCCTCCCTGAGGGAGGCCGCGAACTTTCTCAACGCGCTGGCCGAGGGGCGGACGCTGTCGGAACTGAGGGCGCATATGGTCGAAGAGGTTGGCCGGCGGCGCCGGGAGCTTGACGAGGCCGCCCGGGCCCTGGTCGAAAATGGTCTCGCCGTCTGGGAAAATCGCGGCGAAACCTCCGAGCGCCTGATAGTGCGCGGCCGCGCGAACCTTATCGACCAGGCCGCCGATTCCGATCTGGAACGCATCCGGACGCTCTTCGACGACCTGGAGCGCAAGCGCGACATCGCCGAATTCCTCGAACGCGCGGAGGAGGGCGAAGGCGTGCGCATTTTTATCGGATCGGAGAACAAGTTATTCTCACTTTCGGGTTCCTCTCTGGTGGTCTCTCCCTATATGAACGCTGACCGTAAGATCATCGGCGCCGTGGGCGTGATCGGTCCGACGCGGCTGAATTATGGACGCATCGTGCCGATCGTGGACTACACGGCGCAACTTGTCGGAAGACTTCTCTCCGGCGAGCGGAAGGGGTAGAGCATGAGCGAGATGAAGAAGGACGAAATCGCCGAGGATCAGGCGCAGATCGGCGATGAGGCGATCGAGGCCGAGATACTGGCCGACGAGATCGAGGCGCTCAGGGCCGAGCGGGACGAGTTGCGCGACCGCTTCATGCGGGCGCTGGCCGATGCCGAGAATATCCGCAAGCGCGGCGAACGCGACCGGCGCGAGGCGGAGCAATATGGCGGGTCAAGGCTGGCCCGTGACCTGCTGCCCGTCTACGACAACCTCCGGCGCGCGCTCGAATCCGCGGGTGCGGACCAGCCGGAATCGGCCAGGGCACTTATCGAGGGTGTCGAGTTGACGATGAAGGAACTCATCGCGGTCCTGGGCAAGCACGGCGTGCAGCCGGTGGCACCGCAGATCGGTGACGCCTTCGACCCGCAGGTCCATCAGGCGATGTTCGAGGCGCCGGTGCCGGGGACCAAGGCCGGCGACATCATCCAGGTGATGACCGAGGGCTTCATGCTGCACGAACGGCTCCTCCGGCCGGCCCAGGTCGGCGTGAGTTCGACACCGAAATCGTGATCCCGCTCCAGCGAACTCCGGCGATGAATCTGCTGCCAGGCGGGATCGGGAATCAGTCTCCAAGGACTGATTTGAGATCGTAAAGGGCGGCAAGCGCCTCAAGGGGTGTCATCTCGTCGGGGTGGAGTGCGGCAAGCCGCATCTCCAGCTTCGAGGGGCCATTCGGCTTCGAATGTGCAACCGCAGGCGCGGCGCTGAAAAGCGGTAGGTCGTCGATCAGCGTGTCCTTGCGTGCGCCGCCCTCGCGCTCGCCCCTCTCCAGCGCCTCAAGCACCACCTTCGCCCGTTCCACTACGGCGAGTGGCAGGCCGGCGAGGCGGGCGACCTGCACTCCATAGCTGCGGTCGGCCGCACCCTTCCTCACTTCGTGGAGAAATATCACCTCGCCTTCCCACTCTCGGACGGCGACGGTCGCATTTTCTACCCCGGGCAGCTTGCGGGCGAGCGAGGTCATCTCGTGATAGTGCGTGGCGAAGAGCGCGCGGGCGCGGTTCACGTCGTGCAGGTACTCGAGCGTCGCCCAGGCAATGGAGAGACCGTCATAGGTTGCCGTGCCGCGGCCGATCTCGTCGAGGATCACAAGCGCACGGTCGTCCGCGCGGTTCAGGATCGCGGCAGTCTCCACCATCTCGACCATGAACGTGGATCGGCCGCGGGCCAGATCATCGGCGGCACCGACGCGACTGAAGATCTGGCTGACAAGACCGATCCGGGCCCGTCGCGCCGGCACGAAGGAGCCAGCCTGAGCCAGGAGCGCAATCAGCGCGTTCTGCCTGAGAAAGGTGGACTTCCCCGCCATGTTGGGGCCGGTCAGAAGCCATATCGCCGGGGTGTCGCCGGTTGTCAGCAGGCAGTCGTTGGCTACGAACGCGTCGCCGCCGCGCTTCAGCGCGCGTTCCACGACCGGGTGCCGTCCGCCTTCGACCTCAAAGGCGCAGCTATCGTCCACGACCGGCTCGACCCAATCCTCGCCGCGGGCAAGATCGGCCAGCGCGGCGGCGAGGTCGATCTCCGCCAGCGCCCGGGCCGCGCCCGAAACCGTGTCTGCGGCGCCCAGAACCATCGCTTTCAGGCCGTCATAGAGCCGCTTCTCGATTTCCAACGACCGGTTTCCGGCGTTGAGGATCCGGGTTTCCATCTCGGACAGCGGCACAGTGGTGAAACGCACCTGGCCCGCGGTGGTCTGTCGGTGAATGAAGGTGCCGCTGAGCGGCGGGGAGAGCATCCGCTCGGCATGGGTCGAGGTGGTCTCGATGAAGTAGCCAAGCACGTTGTTGTGCTTGATCTTGAGACTCTGGATACCCGTTTCCGCAATATACTCCGCCTGCATGCGTGCAATCACGCTGCGGCCCTCGTCGCGGAGCTGCCGCACGTCGTCGAGTTCGGCATTGTGGCCTGCGGCGATGAACCCGCCGTCCCGCGCCAGAAGCGGAGGGTCGGGAACGAGGGCGGCGTCGAGACAGGCGACAAGGTCGTCATGACCGAGAAGCGCGACCCGGGCGGCGGCAAGCCGTGCCGGCAAATCGCCGTCGAGATGGCCCGCAATACGGCCCGCCTCGGCAAGACCGGACCTTATCGCCGCCAGGTCGCGGGGTCCGCCGCGGTCAAGCGCGAGCCGCGAGAGAGCGCGATCCATGTCCGGAGCCCGGCGCAGGTCGTCGCGCAGCGTGGACGTAAGGCGCGCCTCCTCCGTCAGGAACCGCACCGCGTCGAGGCGGGCATGAACCTCCCTCAGGTCGCGGGACGGCGCCGACAGCCGACGTTCCAGGAGCCGTGCGCCGGCGGCCGTCACCGTGCGGTCGATGGCGGCAATAAGCGAACCCTCGCGCCCGCCAGACAGGCTCTGCGTGATCTCCAGGTTTCGTCGCGTCGCCGCATCGATCTGGACAGACCCGCCGGGCAGTTCCTTCACCGGCGGCCGCAGGAGGGGCAGTTTGCCGCGCTGCGTGAGGTCGAGATATTCCACGATCGCGCCAAGCGCCGACAGTTCCGCCCTGTCGAAGGCCCCGAAGGCGTCGAGCGAGGCGACCTCGTAGAGCGTGCAGAGCCGTTTTTCCGCCCCGGCGCTATCGAAGGCCGCGCGCGAAATGGGGGTCAGCGCCGCACCGGATTCAGACACTGTGCCGGCCAGATCCGCCTCTTTCGATTCGCTCACCAGGACCTCGCGGGGGCCAATGCGCGCAAGTTCGGGCGCGAGCCGGGATAGCGTGCAGGTCGTCACCCTCACCTCGCCCGTCGAGATGTCGGCCCAGGCGAGTGCCGCGTCACCGCGAACCTCTGCGTAGCTGGCGAGGAAGTTGTGCCGCCGCGCCTCCAGGAGCGATTCCTCGGTGAGCGTCCCGGGTGTGACGAGGCGCACGACATCGCGCGCGACGACCGCCTTCGATCCGCGCTTCTTCGCCTCTGCCGGGTCCTCCATCTGCTCGGCGATGGCAACGCGGAATCCCTTGCGGATCAGGGTCAGCAGATATCCCTCGGCTGCATGGACCGGGACGCCGCACATCGGGATGTCTTCGCCCAGATGTTGGCCCCGTTTCGTCAGCGCAATGTCGAGCGCCGCCGCCGCCGCCGCCGCGTCGTCGAAGAACATCTCGTAGAAGTCGCCCATCCGGTAGAAGAGGAGCGCATCCGGGTGGCGCCCCTTGATCTCCAGATACTGCGCCATCATCGGCGTGACGTTGGCGTCGACAGACACGGATCACCCCCTCAAGCCCCGCCGGACCCTACAAAAGCACCCGGCGAGGGAAAAGCCGCAAATCCTGTGGATTGTCACATTCCGCGGCGGTAAGACGGCATCGCCCCGAGGAGGAGCTGAGCCAGATGTCGAAGAACCGCGTGACGCCGGAAGAGGCGCTTGCCTATCACCTCAATCCCGTGCCGGGGAAATACGAGGTGGTGGCATCGAAGCCGATGGCAACGCAGCGCGACCTGTCTCTTGCCTATTCCCCGGGGGTCGCGGTGCCCGTCGAGGCGATCGCCGAGGCGCCCGAGACGGCCTATGACTACACCACCAAGGGCAACATGGTCGCCGTCATCTCAAACGGCACCGCGATCCTGGGCCTTGGCAACCTGGGCGCACTCGCCTCGAAGCCGGTGATGGAAGGCAAGGCGGTGCTCTTCAAGCGCTTCGCCGATGTGAACGCCATCGACATCGAGCTCGATACCGAGGACCCCGACGAGATCATACAGGCCGTCCGGCTGATGGGTCCGACATTCGGGGGCATCAACCTCGAGGATATCAAGGCGCCGGAGTGTTTCATCATCGAGAGCCGGCTGAAGGAGATCATGGACATTCCGGTGTTCCATGACGACCAGCACGGCACGGCAGTGATCTGTGCGGCGGGACTGATCAACGCGCTGGAGTTGTCCGGCAAGAAGATCGAGGACTGCCGCATCGTCCTGAACGGTGCCGGCGCGGCGGGGATCGCGTGCCTTGAGCTTCTCAAGACCATGGGCGCGCGGCACGACAACTGCCTCATGTGCGACACCAAGGGCGTGATCTGGCAAGGCCGGACGGAGGGGATGAACCAGTGGAAGTCCGCGCATGCCGCGCGAACGGACGCCCGAACGCTGGACGATGCGATGAAAGGGGCCGATGTGTTCCTTGGCGTTTCAGCCAAGGGGGCGGTGACGTCCGCCATGGTCGCCTCCATGGCGCCCAATCCCGTCATATTCGCCATGGCGAACCCCGATCCGGAGATCACGCCTGAGGAGGCGCAGGCCGTGCGCCCCGATGCGATCGTCGCCACGGGCCGGTCGGACTACCCGAACCAGGTCAACAACGTTCTCGGCTTTCCCTATCTCTTCCGCGGCGCCCTCGATATCCATGCCCGCGCCATCAACGACGAGATGAAGATCGCCTGCGCGAAGGCGCTTGCGAAACTCGCCCGCGAGGATGTGCCGGACGAGGTGGCGATGGCCTACGGCCGGAAGCTTTCGTTCGGCCGCGACTATATCATCCCGACGCCCTTCGACCCGCGCCTCATCTACGTCATCCCGCCCGCAGTGGCCCGCGCCGGGATGGAGACGGGAGTCGCCCGGCGGCCGATCATCGACATGAGTGCCTACGAACTGCATCTGAAGTCTCGGATGGACCCGACGGCGTCGATACTGCAAGGGATACACGCCCGTGCCCGTCAGGCGCAGGCGCGGATGATCTTCGCCGAGGGCGACGACGCGCGCGTGCTGAAGGCGGCGGTGGCGTATCAGCGCGCCGGCCTCGGCAAGGCGCTCGTGGTCGGCCGTGAGGCGGATGTGAAGGAAAAACTTGGCGCCGAGGGGCTTGCCGACGCGGTGAAGGAGCTTGAGGTGGTGAACGCCGCCAACACGCGGCATCTCCAGACCTACAAGGATTTTCTCTATGCCCGGCTGCAACGGCAGGGCTTCGACATGCACGACGTCCACCGCCTCGCCGCCCGCGACCGCCATGTCTTCTCGGCACTGATGCTGGCCCATGGCCACGGCGACGGGCTCGTCACCGGGGCGACGCGGAAATCGGCGCATGTCCTCGGCCTCATCAACCACGTCTTTGACGCGCGCGCCGAGGACGGGGCCGTCGGCATCACCGCCGTCCTGCATCGCGGCCGGATCGTCTTCATCGGCGACACCCTTGTCCACGAGTGGCCGGACGAGGAGGACCTTGCCGACATCGCCGAGCGCGGTGCGGGTGTGGCGCGCGCCCTCGGGATCGAGCCGCGCGTTGCCTTCCTGTCGTTCTCGACCTTCGGTTACCCGGTGTCGGAACGCGCGACGAAGATGCATCAGGCGCCAAAGGTGCTCGACCGCCGGGGCGTGGATTTCGAGTACGAGGGCGAGATGACGGTTGATGTCGCGCTCAACATGGAGCAGATGGCGCACTATCCTTTCTGCCGTCTGACCGGTCCGGCCAATGTCCTTGTCGTGCCCGCGCGGCATTCCGCCTCGATCTCGGTCAAGCTGATGCAGGAAATGGCCGGCGCCACCGTGATCGGCCCGATTCTGACCGGTGTGGACAAGCCGGTCCAGATCTGCTCGACCGGCTCCACGGTCAACGACATTCTCAACATGGCGGTGATTGCCGCCTGCCGGATCGGTCTCTGACGACCCCGGCGTCAGTGCACGAAGGCGGACTGGCTACCCCAGAGCTCCTTGACCCGCGCATCCCTGCCGCAGGCCTTGCGGTAGAACGCATAGGCATTCGCCTGACGCATGGGTCCCCGCCGCGTCAGAACAACCTTGGAGCCCTTGTAGTAGCCCTGGTGGTAGGCTTCGGCCTCGAAGAAGGGGCCGGCATCGCGAATCTCGGTCGCGACCTTCCGGCCAAGGGCGGCTTCGGCGTCAGCCTTTGCGGCGACCGCATCTGCGCGCTGCGCCGCCGACTGGACGAAAATGGCCGTGCGGTAGCTCTTGCCGCGGTCGCAGAACTGCCCGCCGGCGTCGAGCGGATCGCTTGACCGGAAGAAGAGATCGAGGATCTTCCGATAGCTGACCCTGGCGGGATCGAAGAAGATCTTCACCGCCTCGTAATGGCCGGTGCTACCGGTCGAAACCTGGTCATAGGTCGCACTGCTGGCCGTGCCGCCCGTGTAGCCCGACACGACTTCCTTTACCCCCGGCAGACTTTCGAAATTGCTTTCGACGCACCAGAAACAGCCGCCGGCGACGATTGCAGTCTCGGTTCTCGCTGCGGCGGGGTGCGCAGCCAGCAACAGGATCAGGGACAACAGCAACTTCGCCATCTCATGCACCTCCCGATGGACGCCCCCAGAGGCGTCAGACCAGGCGCTTCTGGCAAGTCACCTTGCCGTGATGGGAACCAAATCCGGAGCGGCGCGTCAGGACAGAAGCTTCGCCAGCCCCATCGCCACGCCGAGATCGCCGGAGACCTTGAGCTTGCCGAGCATGACCCCGGTCATCGGGTTCAGCTTTCCGGCCAGGAGCTTGCCGAGGTTGTCTTCGGAGATCGTCAGCGTGCAGTCTGTCTCACGGTCGTCCGTCGTCGCGGTGCCGTCGGCCAGCACGATCACCCCTGCCGGTCCGCAGTCGAACTTGAGGCTGCCGGAGAAACGCCGGGTTTCGAGCGCCTTGCGGATACCGGCGGCAATCGTTTCAAGAGACATGGTTGCTCCGCTCGCGTCATGTGGTTCCGGCATAGCGACCGGCACGGCACCCTCGCAAGCGTGGCGTTGCGTCACTCGGGCGCGGGCGCAAGGTCAGCGAGTCACCCGCGCGTTCCGCGCCGCGATCAGCCGCAGCCGGAGCGCGTTCAGCCGGATGAAGCCCTCGGCGTCCTTCTGGTCGTAAGCCCCCGCGTCCTCCTCGAAGGTGACGTGCTTCTCACTGTAGAGCGAGTGGTTAGACCAGCGGGCGACGGTTGCGGCACGGCCCTTGTAGAGCTTCACGCGCACCGTGCCGGTGACATGTTCCTGCGTCTTGTCGATAAGAGCCTGCAGCGCCTCGCGTTCGGGGCTGAACCAGAAACCGTTGTAGATCAACTCCGCATAGCGCGGCATGATCGAGTCCTTGAGGTGCCCCGCGCCGGCGTCGAGCGTGATCTGCTCGATGCCGCGGTGGGCCTCCAGCAGGATTGTGCCGCCCGGCGTCTCATAGACACCGCGCGACTTCATGCCGACAAAACGGTTCTCGACGAGGTCGAGAACGCCGATCCCGTGTTTCGCGCCAAGCTCGTTCAGTTTCGTCAGGATTGTCGCGGGCGACATGGCCACGCCGTCGATGGCCACGGCATCGCCCCGCTCGAAGGCGATCTCGACCATCTCGGGCGTGTCGGGCGCCTCCTCGACGGGCACGACGCGCTGGAGCACGTAGTCCGGGAACTCCTGTGCCGGGTCTTCGAGGACACGACCTTCCGAGGAAGTGTGCAGAAGGTTCGCATCGACCGAGAAGGGCGCCTCGCCCCGCTTGTCCTTGGCGATCGGAATCTGGTTCGCCTCGGCGAACTCCAGAAGCTTCGTCCGGCTTGTCAGGTCCCAGAGCCGCCAGGGCGCGATGACGCGTATTGCCGGGTCGAGGGCCGCGGCCGAAAGCTCGAACCGTACCTGATCGTTGCCCTTTCCGGTCGCACCATGGGCCACGGCGTCCGCGCCGTGGCGGTGGGCGATGTCGACGAGGTGCTTGGAGATCAGCGGCCGCGCGATCGAAGTGCCGAGGAGGTAGAGCCCCTCGTAGAGCGCGTTCGCCCGGAACATGGGGAACACAAAGTCGCGCACGAACTCCTCGCGGACGTCGACGATGTGGATGTTTTCCGGCTTGATGCCCAGCAGGACCGCCTTCGCCCGCGCGGGCTCCAGTTCCTCGCCCTGGCCCAGGTCGGCGGTGAAGGTGACGACCTCGCAGCCGTATTCCGTCTGCAGCCATTTCAGGATGATGGAGGTATCGAGGCCGCCAGAATAGGCGAGAACCACTTTCTTCGGGGCGGACATGCGGAACCTCCGTCGGCCAGAGACGATCGAGCCGCGATTATCGGAGAATATGCCCGAGAGCAAGGAGCCCCGCCCGCCTCGGCGGCGGGACTCCGGACCGGTCGCCGCGAGATCAGAGGCCGAGCTGCTCGCGCAGGAAGTCGATTGCCGGGTCCGAGAGCATGCGGCCGTTCGCGGCGGTCGCCAGGGCGTCACCTTCCGCCAGTTCCGCGTCCGCGAGCGCGGTCTCCGCCTCGGTCACGGCACCCTCGGCGGCGGTTACCGCGGCTTCGTTCGCGGCGATCTCCGTCTCGAGCACCGCGCGCTCCGCCTCGTAGGTCTCCGCCGCAGTACGTTCGGCGTTGAGCGCATCGAGGCTCGACTGGTATTCCGCTGCCGCCGGATCGAGTGCGGCCATGTCAGCGGCGATCTCGGCGGTTGTCCGGCCGCTGTAGTTCTGGTCAAGATCGGCCTGCGCCTGTTCGCTTGCGGATAGCGCCGCGGCTGCTTGCTCAAGCGCGGCTGCGGCTTCCTCGGCCGCATCGCCGGCAGCAATCGTCCCCAGCGCTGCCTCGCGGTACACGGCGATCCGGCCAACCTG
>NZ_JAYRTX010000078.1:0-16215 GCF_041919395.1 Albidovulum sp. | reverse complement strand
TGCGCGAGCTGAACCGGATCGGCGCAGCGATCGGCCGCGAGGTCGCCGATGCCGCCGGACGCCCGGTGGTGGTGGCCGGCTCGATGGGCCCAACGGGAGAAATCATGGCGCCCATGGGTGCGCTGACGCATGAGCGCGCTGTGGCGATGTTCCACGAACAGGCCGAGGGCCTGAAGGAAGGCGGCGCCGACGTGCTCTGGGTCGAGACGATCTCGGCGCCCGAGGAGTTCAAGGCGGCGGCCGAGGGCTGCGCGCTCGCGGGCATGCCCTGGTGCGGCACGATGAGCTTCGACACCGCGGGTCGGACGATGATGGGTGTGACCTCGGCGCAGATGGTGGCGCTGGTCGACCGGCTCGCCCACCGCCCGCTTGCCTTCGGCGCGAACTGCGGCGTGGGTGCCGCGGACCTCCTGCGCACCGTGCTCGGCTTTCTTGCGGCCGGGCCCGAACTTCCGGTGATCGCCAAGGGCAACGCCGGCATCCCGAAGTACCACGATGGGCATATCCATTACGACGGCACACCGGAACTGATGGCCGAATACGCGGTCCTCGCCCGTGACGCGGGGACCCGGATCATCGGCGGCTGCTGCGGCACGATGGCCGAACACCTGCAGGCGATGCGCCATGCGCTCGAGACCCGGCCGAAAGGGCCGCGGCCGACGCTCGACGAGATCGCCGCCCGGCTCGGCGGGTTTTCCTCGGCCTCCGACGGCACCGGCGACGATGCCGCCCCCGGGCGCGAACGGCGCGGCCGCCGGCGCGGCTGAGCGCGACGGGGGGCTCCGCCCCCGCCCCGGACCCTGTCCCGGACGCCCCCGGAGTGTTTCCGGCCAAGAAGAGACCCGCGCGGTCAGAAGAGCGAGAGCTGGTCGCCCGGACGCGGCGGCGGGCCGAAGCCAAACCTGTTCGGGGGCGGCAGCTTCGCGGCAAGGCCCGTGCGCTTCAGGGCCAGCGCGAAGCGGCGGGCCGTCAGGTCGGCATGGACGCCCTCTCCCGTCATCCTTGTGCCCCATTCCGCATCGTAGTCCTTGCCGCCCCGCATCTCCCTCAGGCGCGCCATGACATGGGCGGCACGGCCAGGCTCATGGCGGTCGAGCCAATCGCGGAACAAGGGCGCCACCTCGTGCGGCAGCCTGAGAAGGATATAGCTCGCCGCCCGCGCGCCCGCGTCGCGCGCGGCGGCGAGGATCCGTTCCAGCTCGGGCTCTGTCAGCACCGGGATGAGCGGCGCCACCATCACGCGCACCGGCACGCCGGCGCGGGCCAGTGCCTCGATCACCCTCAGGCGGCGGGCCGGCGCCGGCGCGCGCGGCTCCAGCCGCCGGGCGAGGTCGGCGTCGAGCGTCGTCACCGAAATGCCGACCTGCACGAGGGACCGCCGGGCCATCGCGCCGAGGAGATCGAGGTCGCGTTCGACGAGCGTGCCCTTGGTGACGATGCCGAGGGGGTGGTTCCAGTCCGACAGAAGCTCCAGCATTCGCCGCATGATCCGGTAGCGCGCCTCGATCGGCTGGTAGGGATCGGTATTGGTGCCGAAGGCGATCGGCGCGCAGGCATAGGACTTGCGGGCGATTTCGCGCGCGAGGATCGCTGGCGCCTCGGGGCGGGCGACGAGGCGGGTCTCGAAGTCGAGGCCGGCCGAGAGGCCGAGGTAGGCATGGCTCGGGCGGGCGAAGCAGTAGATGCAGCCATGTTCGCAGCCCCGGTAGGGATTCACCGACCGGTCGAAGCCGAGGTCGGGCGAGGAGACCGGGTTGAGGACCGAGCGCGGCCGTTCCTCGCTGATTTCCGTCCGGAGGAGCCGCTCGTCCTCGGGGATGTCCCAGCCGTCGTTCTCCGTCACGCGCCGGTAGGGCTCGAACCGCCCCGCGGCGTTGCTCGCGGCGCCCCGGGCGCGCAGGCGCAAGAAGGGATCGGCGGGCGGAAGCGACATGCAGCAGGCATAGAACATTTCAGGAACATTGCGCAAGTCCCGCCGGGCGCGGGGCGCGTCATCTCGTTCCGCGTCGCCGCAGGTGCCGCCCATGTCGCAATTCGCCAAGTGAACGCGGCGATCCCGCCGCAAATACGCTATCAGGACCGTCAGGAGACATGCCCATGGCCGACGACAACGACATCATCCTGAGCGAGCTCGACGACGAAGAGCTTGTGCTTCAGATGCACGACGACCTCTACGACGGTCTCAAGGAAGAGATCGAGGAGGGCGTGCGCATCCTTCTGGACCGCGGCTGGGCCCCCTACGACGTGCTGACCAAGGCGCTGGTCGCCGGCATGACCATCGTCGGCGCCGATTTCCGCGACGGCATCCTCTTCGTGCCGGAAGTGCTGCTGGCCGCCAACGCGATGAAGGCGGGGATGGCGATCCTCAAGCCGCTGCTGGCCGAGACCGGCGCACCGAAGGTCGGCAAGATGGTGATCGGCACCGTCAAGGGCGACATCCACGACATCGGCAAGAACCTTGTCGGCATGATGATGGAGGGCGCGGGTTTCGAGGTCGTGGACCTCGGCATCAACAACCCGGTCGAAAAATACCTCGAGGCGCTGGAGCGCGAGGATGCCGACATCCTCGGCATGTCGGCGCTTCTGACCACGACGATGCCCTACATGAAGGTCGTGATCGACACGATGAAGGAAAAGGGCATGCGCGAGGATTTCATCGTGCTGGTCGGCGGCGCGCCGCTCAACGAGGAATTCGGCCGGGCGATCGGCGCGGACGCCTATTGCCGCGATGCCGCGGTCGCCGTCCAGACCGCCAAGGACTTCATGGCACGCAAGCACAACAAGCTCTCGGCCGGCTGATCCGGGCCCGCACGGAGAATGATGGCGGCCCCGCAGCCCCCGGCTCGGGGCCGTTCGCGTCTTCACAAGCCCTGCCCGCGCCCCCACATCGGGGCGGAAGGAGGCGGAAATGACCCACGCACGTCTTGCCGCGATTCTCGCCGGAGTGATCCTCGCCGCCGCGATGACGGTGGCAGCGGTTTCGACCCTGGGCTGGCTCGCCCCTGCGGGCATCGGCGGGGCCGCACTCGCCGCGCTGGCCCTTGCACTCGCCGTCCGGCTCGTGTCGGCAGCGCGCGCAGGGGGGCGGCGCTGATGCTGCCCGACGACCGGACGCTGAGCGAGGCGGGCCTCGCGCCCGCGCATCGCGGGCGGATACTCCTGATCGCCTGCGGGGCGCTCGCGCGCGAGATTCTCGACCTGAAGGCCGCGAACGGCTGGGATCATCTCGACCTGACCTGCCTGCCCGCCAACCTGCATCTCTGGCCCGACCGGATCACCGAGGCGGTCGAGGCAGCGGTCATCAGGCACCGGGAGGAGTACGACGGCATCTTCGTCGTCTACGCCGACTGCGGCACGGGCGGGAGGCTGAAGGAACGCTGCGATGCCCTTGGCGTCGAGATGGTCGAGGGGCCGCACTGCTATTCCTTCTTCGAGGGCAACGCCGCCTTCGCCGCCCGCGAGGAGGCGACTGCCTTCTACCTGACCGACTTCCTCTGCCGCCAGTTCGACGCCTTCGTCTGGCGGCCGATGGGCTTCGACCGCCATCCGGAACTGATCCCGATGATGTTCGGCAACTACGAAAAGCTGGTCTACCAAGCCCAGACGGAAGACCCGGCGCTGGACGCGAAGGCGCGGGAGTGCGCGGCGAGGCTGGGCCTTGCCTACGAGAGGCGGTTCACCGGCTACGGGGACCTCTCGCCGGCGCTGGCGCGGCTCTGAGCCGGCGTCAACCGGCGGCCTCGGAGGCAAGCTTCCGCAGCCGCCCGACCATCGCGCGGAGGCCGTTCGAACGCTGCGACGAGAGGTGTTCGTCGAGCCCGAGCCGGGCGAGTTCCGCCTGCGCGTCCACGGCGGACGCCTCTCTCGCGGAGAGGCCCGAGTAGAGCGCGTGCAGGATCGCGATCAGCCCGCGGACGATCATCGCGTCGCTGTCGCCCCGGAAGTCGAAGCGTGCATCCGGCCCCCTCCCGGCGATTTGCGGCAGGAGCCAGACCTGGCTCGCGCAGCCCTCCACCTTCGTCGCCGGCACCTTCACCGCCTCGTCGAGCGCGGGCATCGCCTTGCCAAGCTCGATCACATGGCGGTAGCGGTCCTCCCAGTCGTCCAGGAAGTCGAAGGTCTCGACGATCTCCTCGAAGGCTTCGGTGGCCATGCTCTGTCTCCGGCTCGCCCTCACCACCTAGTCGCTCGGCCGCGCAACGTCCAGTGACGCCCGCTCTTTTCAGCGCGGCCCGAATGGGCTACCCAGTCGGGGACCTGGGTAGGGAGCGGCCGAAAGATGAGACTGCCTGTCAGCGGACTTCTGATCCTCGCGCTGGTGCTGGCGGGATGCGGGCGCATCCGCGAAAGCCGGCTCAACCCGTTCAACTGGTTCGGCCGGTCGCAGCCCGCAGCGGTGGCCGTAACGGAACCCGCCGTGCCGGGACGGCCCGACGACCCGCGCATCCTCGTGGCCGAGGTCACCGAGATGGAGGTGGCGCGCCAGCCGGGCGGGGCCATCGTGCGGGCGGCAGGCCTGCCGCCGACGCAAGGATGGTGGGATGCGGCGCTGGTGGCCGAGAACAACGGCGAGCCGGTCGACGGCGTGCTGACCTACCGGTTCGTGGTGGATCAGCCGCGCGGGCCTGCGCGCGTCTCCACGCCGCAGTCGCGCGAGGTCACGGCCGCGGCCTACCTCTCCGACATCAAGCTGGCGAACATCACCCAGATCGTCGTCCTCGGGGCCGGAAACAGCCGGTCGAGCCGGCGCTGACCGCCCTCAGACGGAGACGACCCGCACCGCGCCGCCCTTCGCGGAAAGCGCTATCTCGCCCTTGCAGAGCCTCAGCGCGTCGGCGCCGAAGACCTCGCCGCGCCACCCTTTCAACGCCACCACCGACCGATCGCCGGCCGCGAGCGCGTCAAGGTCCGAGGAAGTGGCGATGAGCTTCTGTGCGACGCCCGCGCTTTCCGACTTCGCCTTCAGGAGAACCCGCAGAAGGTCGGCCAGCGCCGAATCGACCTGGCCGGGATCGCGGTCGCCCTCGACCTTCGGGCAGTCCTCGGGCTTCACGGCGAGCCCCGCCGTCACCGCCGCAAGGATTCCCTCGGCGATCTCGGGCTTCCTGCCCTCGCGCAGAAGCAGGCGCGACCGGCCGAGTTCCTCCAGCGTCGTGGGCTTGGTCGAGGCAAGCTCCAGAAGCGCGTCGTCCTTGAAGACCCGGGAACGGGGCACGTTCCGGGCCTGGGCGTATTCCTCGCGGAACCGGGCGAGTTCGCGCACGATAGCCAGGAAACGACCCGACGTCGTGCGGGTCTTGACGCGCAGCCAGGCCTCTTCAGGACGGGTGATGTAGGTTTCGGGATCGAGAAGGATCGCAAGCTCCTCCTCCACCCATTTCTGCCGGCCGGTGCGTGCGAGCTCCTTCGCGAGGAATTCGTAGATCACGCGGAGGTGGGTCACATCGGCGAGCGCATAGGTCTTCTGAGCCTCGGAGAGCGGGCGGCGCGACCAGTCGGTGAAGCGCGAGGTCTTGTCGAGGCTCGCCCGGGCGATCTTCCTGACCAGGGTCTCGTAGCCCACCTGCTCGCCGAAGCCGCAAACCATCGCGGCAATCTGCGTGTCGAAGAGCGGTGTCGGGAAGACCTTGCCTTCGACGAAGAAGATTTCCAGATCCTGCCGCGCGGCGTGGAACACCTTCACCGTCGCCTCGTGGCGGAAGAGGTCGTAGAGCGGCTCCATCGAGAGCTTGCCGCTCAGCGGATCGACCAGCACGGCCTCTCCCTCCGCGCCGGGAAGCGCCATCTGGATCAGGCAGAGCCTGGAGTAATAGGTCCGCTCCCGAAGAAATTCCGTGTCTATCGTGACGTAGGGGCCTGTCTTGGCGGCGTCGCAGAACCGGGCAAGGTCTTCGGTCGTGGTTATCGTGCGCATGGATGGTCCGTCAGGCGCGGGGGTATCCCGCAGGAATTCCGCCCTCTTAGGCGACCCGCGGCGGAAAGGAAAGGGGCCGGGAGGAAGGCGGCCGATGCCTACCCCGGCCCGGGTTCAATTGCCACAAGCCTCGCCGATTTGTGCAGGCGCGCGGACGGTCCTAAAGCAGGACGGGTGTGCGGTCGCCCGCCGCAATGCGGCGCAGCACGGCGGGATAGAGCACGTGCTCCTTCGCAAGCACCCGCCGGGCCAGCGTATCGGCCGTGTCGCCGGGCAGGACGGGCACCCGCGCCTGGCCGAGGATCGGGCCCGCGTCCAGTTCGGGCGTGACCTCGTGGACGGTGCAGCCAGCCTCCGCGTCGCCAGCGTCGAGCGCGCGCCGGTGGGTGTCGAGGCCGGGGTATTTCGGCAGGAGCGAGGGATGGATGTTCAGCAGCCGTCCGCGGAAGCGTTCGACGAAGCCGGGTGTCAGCACCCGCATGAACCCGGCAAGGCAGAGGATGTCCGGCTCCGCCGCGAGGATGGGCTTCAGAAGTTCGGCCTCGAAGGCGGCGCGATCGCGGCCGAAGGGTCGGTGATCGACGGTGGCGGTCGCCACCCCCAGCTCGCGCGCCCGCGTCAGCCCGGCCGCCGCGGGATCGTTCGAGACGACCAGGACCGGGCGTGCGGGGTGGTCGCCGGTCATGCTGCGGACGAGGGCGACCATGTTCGATCCGCCCCCCGAAATCAGGATGGCGACGCGCTTCACAGGAGGCGGCCGCGATAGGCGACCCCCTGCCCTTTCGTGACGCAACCGATCTCCGTCACCGTCTCGCCCTCCGCCTCGAGCGCGAGCCGGAGGTCGGCCACACGGTCGGGCGCCACCACGGCGATCATGCCGATGCCGCAGTTGAAGGTCGTGAGAAGCTCGGCCTCCGCCATGCCGGCGGTCTCCGCCAGCCAGCGGAAGACCGGCGGCAGGTCCCAGGCGGCAAGGTCGATCTCGGCGCCGAGACCTTGCGGAAGCACGCGCGGCAGGTTCTCAGTGAGACCGCCGCCGGTGATATGGGCCAGCGCATGGACCCCGCCCGCCCGGATCGCCGCCAGCGCGGGGCGCACATAGAGGCGCGTCGGCGCCAGCAGTTCCTCCCCGAGCGGGCCTGGCCCGAAGGGCGCTGGCGCCGGCCAGGCAAGGCCCGAAAGCTCCACCACCTTGCGGACGAAGGAATAGCCGTTGGAATGGACGCCGTTCGAGGCGAGGCCGAGAAGCAGGTCGCCCTCGGCGACGTCGCGCGGCAGGTCGCGGCCGCGTTCCATCGCGCCCACCGCGAAGCCGGCCAGATCGAAGTCGCCGCGATGATACATCCCCGGCATCTCGGCCGTTTCGCCGCCGACGAGCGCGCATCCGGACTGCGCGCATCCCTCCGCGATCCCCTCGATGATCCGGGCGGCCTGATCCACGTCGAGCTTGCCCGTGGCGAAATAGTCCAGGAAGAACAGGGGTTCCGCCCCCTGGCAGACGAGGTCGTTCACGCACATGGCGACGAGGTCGATGCCGATCGTGTCCACGTTTCCGGTGTCGATGGCGATCCTGAGCTTGGTGCCCACCCCGTCGGTCGCCGCGACCAGAACCGGGTCGCGGTAGCCCGCCGCCTTGAGGTCGAAGAGTGCGCCGAAGCCGCCGAGCCCGGCGACGGTGCCCGCCCTGTTCGTCCGCTTCGCGGCGGGCTTGATCCGCTCGACGAGCGCATTGCCCGCGTCAATGTCGACGCCCGCATCGGCATAGGTCAGCCCGGTCTTCTGCCCCGTCATCTCTCGCATCCCCTGCATCGGCCGGCCCGCTGGGGCCCGTTTCGGCGCGGCATACAGGATAAGCGCGACGACGACAACGCGCCGGCCGGCCCCCGGCGCGTTTCCGGCACCCGCTAGGCGCGGTCGCGCGGCTTAAGCATGAGGCGGAGCTGCTTCTCGACTTCGAGGATGGCGAAGAAGACCGCACCGAGCGCGACCATCAGCATACCGTCGGGCACCGCGACCGGCCTGGTATCGAGCACCAGGTTCGCCAGTGGGAGGTACGTCGCCACGACCTGTGCGGCCACGGTGATCGCGAGGCAGATCCAGACCGCGCGGGTGCCGCGGACCGCGGCGATGGTAAGAGAGGTGGAATGGATGTTCCGGATGAAGAACAGGTGAAATATCTCGAGGATCACCAGCATGTTCATCGACATGGTGCGGGCAAGTTCGACCGGATAGCCGCGATCCGTCGCATAGGCGAAGAGGCCGAACACGACCGCCGTGAAGAGCACCCCGACGAGGAGTACGTGCCACACCAGTTCGCCGGTCAGAAGCGGCGCCGCGCGTGGACGCGGCGGACGCCGCATGGTCCCCGGTTCGGTGGGCTCGAAGGCGAGCGCAAGCCCGAGCGTCGCGGCCGTCACGAGGTTCACCCAGAGAATCTGCACCGGGCTGATCGGCAGCACCAGCCCGAGAAGAAGTGCGATCATGATCGTCGCGGCCTCGCCGGCGTTCGTCGGCAGGGTCCAACTGATCACCTTGCGCAGGTTGTCGAAGACCGTTCGCCCCTCGCGCACGGCCGCGACGATCGAGGCGAAATTGTCGTCGGTCAGCACGAACTCCGCTGCCTCCTTCGCGGCCTCGGAGCCGGTTATGCCCATGGCCACACCGGCGTCGGCGCGCTTGAGCGCGGGCGCGTCGTTCACGCCGTCGCCTGTCATCGCCACAGTCAGGCCAAGCGACTGGAGCGCGATGACGAGCCGGAGCTTGTGCTCGGGTGTGGCGCGGGCAAAGATGCCCACCTGCCGCACGGCCTCGCGCAGATCGGCGTCGCTCATCGTCTCGATTTCGGCCCCGGTCAGGACACGGTCGGGATCATCGAGGCCGATTGCCCGCCCGATCGCCGAAGCCGTGCCGGCGTGATCGCCGGTGATCATCTTGACGGCGATCCCGGCGCGGCGGCACTCGGCGACGGCGGCGGCAGCTTCCGCGCGCGGCGGGTCGATGAGGCCCACGAGACCGATCAGCGTCAGGTTTCCCTCGACCGAATCCTCATCCAGACCGTCCGTGCGCGCGCGCATCTCGGCCAGGGCCAGGACGCGCTGGCCGTCCGCCGCCATGGCCTGCACCTCGGCCTGCCAGTAACCGCTGTCGAGAGGTACGGTGTCGCCGTCGCCGGCGAGGTCCCGGCACATCGGCAGGATCCGCTCCGGCGCGCCCTTCACGAAAACCCGCCGCTCGCCGTCAGCCTGTTCCGCAAGAACGGCCATGTACCGGTGTTGCGCGTCGAAGGGGATCTCGTCCAGCCGCCGCCAACCTTGCACGCGCATGCGCGTCTTGCCGGCGAAGGCCAGCAGGGCGCCCTCCATCGGATCGCCCTCGACCGTCCAGACGCCGGCCGCGTCGCGCAGTGCGGCGTCGTTGCACAAGGCCGCCGCAAGCGCCGCCCGGTGCAGCCCTGAAACATGCGGCGGGGGCGTGATGGCGCCCGTCGGCGCGTAGCCTTCCCCCTCGACCGAATGGCGGCCGGACGCCAGCGCGAGCGCGCCGACGATCATCTCATTTCGCGTCAGCGTCCCGGTCTTGTCTGTGCAGATGACCGACACCGCGCCTAGCGTCTCGATCGCGGGAAGCTTGCGCACGATCGCATGGCGGCGCGCCATCGCCTGCACCCCGATCGCAAGCGTGATGGTGAGGACGGCCGGAAGACCCTCAGGAATGGCGGCCACTGTCAGACCGACGACCGCCATGAATATCTCGCCGAAGGGCATGTGCCCGACGACGTAGCCGAAGGCCAGCAGCACCGACGCCACGAGCAGGATCATCACCGTGAGCCAGCGCGCGAAGAGGTTCATCTGCGCGACGAGCGGCGTCGTCAACGTTTCGACATCGCGCAGGAGCCCGCTGACACGGCCGATCTCGGTCGCTTCGCCTGTGGCAACGACGACGCCGCGGCCGACCCCGGCGACCACCAGCGTGCCGCTGTATGCCATCGAGCGGCGGTCACCCAGCGGCGCATCCTCGGCCACGGGCAGGATGGTCTTGTCGGTGGGTACGGATTCGCCGGTAAGCACCGCCTCCTGGACCCGCAGCGCTCTCTGCGCGGTCAGCCGAAGGTCGGCCGGCACCTGGTCTCCCGCCTCCAGCAGCACGATGTCGCCGACGACGACCTCGGCGGCGGGAATGCCGGTCCGGCGCCCGTCGCGAAGCACCGCTGCGCGGGGCGCCAGCAGCGACCGCACAGCCGCCATTGCCGTCTCGGCCTTGCCCTCCTGGACAAAGCCCACGACCGCATTGATGAGGACGACGGCCAGGATGACGCCGGTATCGATCCAGTGACCGAGCGCCGCGGTGACGCCCGCGGAGGCGAGCAGCACGTAGATCAACGCGTTGTGGAACTGCGCCAGGAAACGCAGGATCGCCGGCCGACCGGGTGGCAGCGGCAGCGTGTTCGGCCCATTCGCGGCCAACCGCCGGGCGGCCTCGCCGGACGCGAGCCCCTCGGCCGGCGCCTCAAGCCGCCGCAGGCAGTCGTCGATCTCGGCGGCATGGGGGCGTGAGCCAGGTCGATCCATATGCTGGAGCCTCCGTCTCGGCCGTGCAGGGGCCAGTCTACCGTTCCCTTTCCGCCGGAGACAAGGCGGCGGGCACGCCAGCGCGGCATCTCGCGGCCGCCCCCGACCGCCGCCGGGGTTGACCGGTCCGGCGGTTCTGCTAGTCAGACTGCGGCCGGGCCCGTAGCTCAATGGTCAGAGCAGGGCGCTCATAACGCCTTGGTTGGGGGTTCAAGTCCCTCCGGGCCTACCAGACACCCGCCTCAGCCCTGCCTCGGAGCAAGGGGCCGACCGCCGCGCCGCCCCTTGCCGGCCTACCCTCCCGGGCGCCTCCATCGGAGAGCGCCGGGAGGGGGCTGGCCGGGCAGGTTCTGGCAGCCGTCACGCCGCGCGGCGGCGGCGCGGACGGCGGCGCTTCGCAGGCGTTGCGGCTGGAACGGCGCCGCCCGGTGCCCGCCCTGCGCCGCGGGGCGCGGTGCCAGCCCGGCGGCCGCCGCCCGCCCCGCGCTCGATCAGCGGGCTCTTGCCGCTCGCCACCGGCACCTCGGCCTTCATCACCTTCTGGATCTCGTGCAAGAGGTCGGCCTCCTCCGGCGCGCAGAAGGCAATCGCCTCGCCCTCGCGCCCGGCGCGGGCGGTACGGCCGATCCGGTGAACGTAGTTGTCCGGCACCTCGGGCAGGTCGTAGTTGATGACGTAGGACACACCCGGGATGTCGATGCCGCGCGCGGCCACGTCGGTCGCCACCAGCGTCGTGATCGTGCCGTCGCGGAACGCCTTGATGGCCCGGTCACGCTGGCCCTGGCTCTTGTTGCCGTGGATCGAGGCGGCGTTGTAGCCGTCGGCCACGAGGTCCTTCATCAGCTTTTCCGCGCCGTGCTTGGTGCGGGCGAAGACCAGCGTCAGAGCCTCCAGGTCCCGCGACAGGATCTCGCGCAGGCGCGCCGGCTTCTCGGCCTTGGGCAGGAAATGGACCGACTGGGTGACCTTGTCGGCCGCCTTGCCCGGAGGCGCGACCTGTACGCGGCGCGGGTCGGTGAGGTAGGCGCGGGAAATCTCCTCCATCTGCTTCGGCATCGTGGCCGAGAAGAGCATCGTCTGGCGCGGCGTGCCGAGCCGCGGGGCGATCTTCCGCAGCGCGTGGATGAAGCCGAGGTCGAGCATCTGGTCGGCCTCGTCGAGGACGAGATGGCGGACCGCGCCGAGGCTTACGGCGCCGCGGTCCATCAGGTCGATCAGCCGACCCGGGGTCGCCACCAGGACGTCGGTCCCGCGCGCAAGGAGCGCGATCTGCTTGCCGATGGACTGGCCGCCGACGACCGTACAGACGCGGATTTTCGTCCCGTCGGTCAGGACCCGGAGGCTGTCGGCGATCTGGTTGGCGAGTTCCCGCGTCGGCGCGAGGACCAGCGCCTTCACGCTCTTCGGCTCGGGCTTGCCCGGCTGGGCGAGGAGGTGGTCGATCAGCGGCAGGCCGAAGGCCAGCGTCTTGCCGGTGCCGGTCTGCGCGAGGCCGAGGATGTCGTGCCCGTCGAGCGCGAGCGGGATGGCCTGGTTCTGGATCGGGGTGGGTTCGGTGAAGCCCGCGCGTTTCACCGCGGAGCGAAGCGTCGGCGCGAGGCCGAGCATGTCGAAGTCGAACAAGTCGTATCCTTTGCAAGGCGCGCGGCAGCGATGCCGGCGCGCCGGTTTGCAGGACCGCGTGAATGCGGGCTGCGAGGGTCCGCGCGGCCTCGGGACAGGCGGGCTCATCCCGCGCCGTCCGGCCGTCGCGTCAGGACCCTGCGTGATGGGGAACTGAAATCCGTTGTCGCCGATGGCCCTGTCGGGGCCGGGCTTGCTCACGCGGCAGCGCGACGACAGGTGCCCAGTGCCGGATTGCCGCGCCACTGTCAAGCCTTCGTTTCCCGCCCCGGCGGGTGCGGATCACCCGAACGGCGCGTCGAGCGTCGCTGACGGCGGGCAGAACCAGCGTGGTCCGGCCTCGGTCATGTGGACAATGTCCTCCAGCCGAACGCCACACTCGCCGTAGACGCAGAGCATGGGTTCGATCGAGAAGCACATGCCGGGGGCAAGGACAGTCTCGTTTCCGGCGACGATCCAGGGTTCCTCGTGGATATCGAGGCCGAGCCCGTGCCCCGTCCGGTGCGGCAGGCCGGGAACGGCATGGCCGGGACCGAAACCCTCGTCCTCCAGCACCGCCCGGGCGGCGCGGTCCACCGAGGCGCAGGTCGCGCCCGGCTGAGCCGCGGCAAACGCGGCGGATTGCGCCCGCCGCTCGCAGTCCCAGAGGTGGCGCTGGCGGGCCGTCGGCCGGCCGAAGACATAGGTCCGGGTGATGTCGGAGTGATAGCCGTGAAGCCTGCCGCCGAGGTCGACCAGCACCATGTCTCCCTCGGAAAGCGTCTGCGCGTAGGGCACGCCGTGCGGATAGGCGGTGGCCTCGCCGAACTGCACCGCGACGAAGACCGGCGAAAGCCCCAGCGCCAGATGCGCCGCGTCGACGAAGCCGGCGACTTCCCGCGTCGAGATGCCGGGGCGCAGGCCGTCATGAACGGCCTTCTGGACCCGGTGGCTCGCCGCCATCGCCGTCTGGATGATGGCGATTTCCGCGGCGGACTTGATCCGCCTCTGTGCCGCGATCATGGGCCCGGCCGGAACCGGCTGAAGGTCCGGCACGGCCATCATCCGCGCGGCGAAGCCGAAGGCCATCGCGGGGTCGAGCGCGACCCGGCCACGCGCGCGCGCCGCGATCAGCGCGAAGGGATCCTCGTCCTCCTCCCAGACGGCGATCTCGCCGGGAAGGCGGATCATAGTCTCGAGCTTCGGGCGTTCGAACGCCGGGGTGACATAGAGAAGCGAGCCGTCCGAGCCGACGAGGGCACCGTGGAGCCGCTCCGAGGGATTGAGCGACAGCCCCGCGTAGTAGGCGAGCGAGGAGGTCGCATCGAGCCAGGCCCAGCCGGTCCCGCCGGCCCGCATCGCCGCCCTGAGGCCCTCCATCCGGCCGGCCAGTTCCTCGCGGGAGATTGCCGGCGCCTCGACCTTGGAAAAACCGGCCAGAACCTTGTCGTAGTCCATGTGACTGCTCCCAGGAGTGTTGCCGTCAGGCCGGTTGCAGGGCGCGCGCCGCCCTGCGCCGTTCCACCCGGGCGCGGATCGCCTCGACATCGGTGACCGGGGTCGCGGCGAAGAGCGACTGCGTGTAGGGGTGACGCGGATTGGCGAAGACCTCCTCGCGGGTCCCCTGCTCCACCGCCTCGCCCTTCGAGATCACCATCACCTCGTCGGCGATGTAGCGCACGACCGAAAGGTCATGGCTGACGAAGACGTAGGTCAGCTCGAACTCGTCCTGAAGATCGGCGAGCAGGTTCAGCACCTGAGCCTGAACCGAGAGGTCGAGCGCCGAGACGGGCTCGTCCAGCACCAGGAGCGACGGGTTCAGCATCAGCGCCCGTGCGATCGCGATCCGCTGGCGCTGGCCGCCCGAGAACATGTGGGGGTAGCGGTTGAAGTGCTCGGGCTGGAGCCCGACCTTGCTCAGCATCGCCTCGGCCCGCTCCCGCCGCTCGGCGGCGGGCACGTCGGTGTTGATGACAAGGGGCTCCATCAGCACGTCGCCGACCTTCTGGCGCGGATTGAGGCTGCCGTAGGGATTCTGGAACACCATCTGAACCTTCGACCGCAGCGCGGGCACCGGCCGCCGGCGGCGGATGTCGACCGCCTGCCCGTCGATCAGCAGGTCGCCCCCGGTCGGTGCGTCGATCAGCGCGATGATCCGCGCGAGGGTCGATTTCCCCGATCCGCTTTCGCCCACGATGGCGAGCGTCTTGCCCTTCTCGACCCTGAAGTCGATGCCCTTCAGCGCCCGTACCGACGAGGACCGGGCGAAGAAGCTGCCCGGCACATGGTAGTCCTGGACGATGGCGCGCCCCTCGACGACGGGAACGGTGTCGGCGCCGCTCATCGCGCGGCCTCCTGCTGGAAGTAGTCGGAGACGGTGGGAAGCCGGTCGCCGGTCGCATGTTCGGGCAGCGCCGAAAGGAGGGCGCGGGTGTAGGGATGCTGCGGCGCCTCGAAGAGCGAAAGCACGTCCGATTCCTCCATCTTGCGGCCCTTGTACTGCACCACCACGCGGTCGGCGGTCTCGGCCACCACGCCCATGTCGTGGGTGATGAGGATGAGCGCCATCCCGTAGTCCTCCTGGAGGTTCATCAGGAGGTCCAGGATCTGCTTCTGGATCGTCACGTCGAGCGCGGTCGTCGGCTCGTCCGCGATCAGGAGGCGCGGGTTGGAGGCGATGGCCATGGCGATCATCACGCGCTGACATTGCCCGCCGGACATCTGGTGCGGATAGGCGTCGATCTTGACCTCGGGCTCGGGGATTCCGACCGCGCGGAACAGCTCCAGTGCGCGGTCCCGCGCTGCCCGACGCGAGAGGCCGAGGTTCAGCCGCAGCACCTCCTCGATCTGGAAGCCGACGGTGAAGGATGGGTTCAGCGAGGCGATCGGCTCCTGGAAGATCATCGTGATCTCGCGCCCGATCAGCCTCCGCCTCTCGGCCGCGGTCATGGCGAGGATATCGCGGCCATCATAGGTCATCTCGTCGGCGGTGACGGTCGCGGTGTCAGGCAGAAGCCCCATCACCGCCAGCATCGACACGGACTTGCCCGAGCCGGACTCGCCGACGATGGCCAGGACCTCGCCGCGGTCCACGTGGACGTCGATCCCGTCGACGGCGGTGAAGCCGCCGGTTGCGGTGGCAAAGGTGACGGTCAGGTTCCGGATGGTGAGCAGCGCCATGGTCTCAGCTCCGCTTCAGCTTGGGGTCGAGCGCGTCGCGCAGCCCGTCGCCCATGAGGTTGATCGCCAGGACAGAAACCAGGATCGCGAGGCCGGGCAAGGTGACGACCCACCAGGCGCGCAGGATGAACTCCCGCGCCTCGGCCAGCATCGTGCCCCACTCCGGCGCGGGCGGCTGCGCCCCCATGCCGAGAAACCCGAGCGCCGCGGAATCGAGCACGGCCGAGGAAAAGGAAAGCGTCGCCTGCACGATGAGCGGGGCCAGGCAGTTGGGCAGGATGGTCCTGAACATCAGCCGCAGGTTGCCCGCGCCGGCGACACGGGCGGCGGTGACATATTCGCGCTTCATCTCGGACATGACCGCTGCCCGCGTCAGCCGCGCGAAATGCGGCTGGTAGACGATGGCAATGGCGATCATCGCGTTGGTCAGCCCCGGCCCCAGAACGGCGACGAGGACGAGCGCGAGCAGGAGCGAGGGGAAGGCCAGGATCACGTCCATGACCCGCATGATGACGGTATCGACCCAGCCGCCGAAGAACCCGGCGAGAAGCCCGATGACGATGCCGCCGACGAGCGCGATGGAGACGACGACGATGCCGATGAAGAGCGAGTACTGCGCCCCGAAGAGGAGACGCGAGAGGATGTCGCGGCCGACCGCGTCGGTGCCGAGCAGGAAGCCCTCGCGCCCTCCCTCCTGCCAGACCGGCGGCACGAGGAGGGCATCGCGGTACTGCGCCGTCGGATCGTGCGGCGCGAGCAGCGACGCGAAGACCGCGACGAGCACCAGAAGCACGAAGACCACGAGACCGCCGACCGCGCCCCGATTCTGACGGAAATAGAACCAGAACTCCGCCAGCATCCGGCGGCGGATGGCGGCGTCGGAGAGCCGGACCGGCGCGGCGAGGTTGGATGTGTCGCTCATTTGACGCGGATCCTCGGATTGATGAGGCC
>NZ_JAYRTX010000077.1:0-16339 GCF_041919395.1 Albidovulum sp. | reverse complement strand
GACTGTTGGGGCGCTTGATGATGACAGGGCCGAGCCGTGTCCTCTCGCCGGAAGAGCATGGAATCATGGCCGCTTACGCCATCCGGCCGCGTGCGGAAACAGAGCGCGACAGCGGCGCGGGATAGGCAGACCGCCGGAAACAGTCCATCGAAAAATCTCCAATGTTTTCAAGAGTGACCATTCAGCCAACTTGCGCGCTCAGGTGCGCCCGCCGCAGATTGGTGGACGGGAAGTGTACGGGTGCGTGGGGCAATGCAGGACAACGAGGCGAAGACCGCTGATCCGCGGTCTCTGTCCGATGCGGACTGGTTCGCCAGACTAGAGGAGATCGGCGACGAGGCGGGCTACTTCCAGTGGCTCGGCCGGAACCACGCCGCCTTCTTCCTCGACGAAAGCCCGACCCTGATCGTCACTTTCGAGACCGTCGCCTCGATCCGCCAGGGTCAGCCGGGGCAGCTTCCCCTCGGCTACCATGTCGCCAAGGGGCGCGGCTGGTCGCATCTCTGCCTCATCGCGCGCACCGAAACCTGGTACCGCGACCCGGCCGTCTTCGCCTATTTCGACCGGCTCGTGGACGATGCCTTCTTCGAGGACTTCGACCGCGTCGTCTTCTGGGGCAACGGCATGGCGGGCTATGCCGCCGCGGCCTTCTCGGTCACCGCCCCGGACGCGACGGTCATCCTCGGCGCGCCGCAGGCGACGCTCGACCCGCGCATCGCCGGCTGGGATCCCCGCTACTCGGAAATGCGGCGGACCTGCTTCACCGACCGCTACGGCTTCGCCCCGGACATGACCGAGGGCGCGGGGCCGGTCTACGTGATCTTCGACCCCGAACAGAACCTGGACGCGATGCACGCGGCGCTCTTTGCCCGGCCTCACGTCACGCTCCTGCCCTGCCGCAATCTCGGCCGCGACGTGGGCGAGGCGCTGGACCACATGCGCATCCTGCCGTCCGTCCTCGCCGCCGCAGCCACCGGGGCGTTCGACGAACGGCTCTTCCGGACCTTCTACCGGGCGCGGCGCAACTACCGGCCCTACCTGCGCAACCTTCTTGCCCGGCTCGATCAGGACGGGCGGGCGCTTCTCGCCGCGCTTCTCTGCCGGAACGTGATCGGCCGGCTCGACGCCCCGAAGTTCAAGACGCGGCTCGAACAGCTGGAAAGCCAGCTCGCCGCGGCGGGCGAAAGGCTGCCGCCGCTCCATCCCCGCTAGCAGCGGTAGGCCACCGCGTGTAGCTCGTAGACATCGGCGCCCGGGGTGACCGGGTCGAAGACGACCGTGTTGGCGCCGGCATCGCGTGCGTCGGCCATGATCGTGTTGCGGGCGTATTTCACGCCCTGATCGGCAAGCACGCCATAGACGCCGGGCGACATGCGGATGTCGCTGACATAGTGGCAGGCAGCCACCTCCGCCGCCGTCGCCTCGCGCACGCCACCGACACCGACGAAACCGGGGTCCTGGGTGCAGGCCGCCAGAGCGGCCGCCATCACCGCGCCAAGTGCAATCCGTCTCATTCTCCGCCCGAGGTTGCCTCATCCTGTGGCGGCGAGTCTGCGCGCAGCGCACCGGCGATGCAAGGCCACCCAGACCGGACCCGCCCCGATCGGCGTCATTCCCCTCAGACGACCGCCCGGCGGTAGAGGTGCCAGGTCGCATGGCCGAGAACCGGC
Source organism: Albidovulum sp. (assembly GCF_041919395.1). Classification (NCBI taxonomy): domain Bacteria; kingdom Pseudomonadati; phylum Pseudomonadota; class Alphaproteobacteria; order Rhodobacterales; family Paracoccaceae; genus Albidovulum; species Albidovulum sp. The sequence goes on along the minus strand of NZ_JAYRTX010000077.1, from coordinate 14,669 downwards.
ATGACAACCGCCAACCCGACGAGAAGCGGCAACGACCCGATGACGAGACCGACGGCGACGACGAGCCCCCAGAGCGCGATGGTCGCCGGATTCTCGCGCGCCACGCGCACCGACGTCACCACCGCCACCGGAAGCCCGACCGGCCGATCGAGCAGAAGCGGGAACGACACCGCGCTGGTCATGAGGACGAGGCATGCGAAGAGAAAGCCGACCGGCAGGCCGACGGCCATCATCGACCAGCCCTCGGGCGTCGTCAGCACCGCCGTGAGGAACGGCCCCGCCGAGGTCGGGGCAGCGGCGCCCATCGTCGCCTGCGAGATCAGGTGCGCGGTCAGGATCCAGAGGACGAAAAGCACGAGGTGGCCAAGCGCCAGCGCCAGGATGGCCCCGAACCGCGGCGAACGGAGGACGCCGAAGGCATCCCCCCAACCGACCGGTTCGCCCGCCTCGCGCCGCCGGCTCATCTCGTAGAGCCCGACCGCCGCCGCGGGGCCAACGAGCGCGAAGCCCGCAAGGAGCGGGAAAGCGAGTGGCAGAAGGTCGCGGTGGAAGGCAAGCCAGACGAGGCAGGCTCCCGCGATCGGATAGATCAGCGCCGCGACGATGACATCCGACCGCAGCGCCGCGAAGTCCGCGATGCCGAGGCGCAGCGCGGCCCGCAGGTCCGCCACCCCGATCCGGCGCACCTCGGGAACGCCCGACCCCTCGCTGCCCAGTTCCCGCGCGGCCGCGCCGATGTCGTGCCCCGCCGCGCCCAGCATCCTGACGCCCCAGGACAGGGGATTGCCGATGGTGGTGGCCATGATGATGCTCCTCCCGCTCAGCCGGACCTCCGGCGCGAAAGGGGCTGCCCGGCGTCCTGCCGGGCCTGGGTCCCCGTCGTGCCGATGAAACACGATAGCACGGATGCGGAGGGACGGCCGACACGTTTCGGCGAGGAATCGGCCGCGTCTCAGCCGCCGCCGCGCTCGAAGGCCGGATCGACCGGCACTTGCAGGGCGGTGGCGAGCGCGTTGGTCTGGCTCGCCATCGCGATCACGGCGAGAAGCTCGCCGTGCTGGGCGTCGGTCATGCCCTTCGCCCGCGCCGCGGCGGTGTGGGAATGGATGCAGTATCCGCAGCCATTCGCCACCGAGACGGCGACGTAGATCAACTCCTTCGTCAGGGGGTCGAGCGCACCGGGCGCCATCACCGCCTGCAGCCGCTCCCACGTCGCCTTCAGGAGCGCCGGGTCATGGGCGAGCGCGCGCCAGAAATTGTTGACGAAGTTGGTCTGCCGCTTCGCCCTGATGTCGTCGAAGACGGCGCGGGCCTCGGGCCCCGCCGCCGCGTCGGTCACGACCGGAACCACCGCCATCAGACGACCGCGATGATCCGCGCCGGCCCGCCGGTGCCGGTCTTGTGCTTCGGCGCGCCGATGAAGATGGTGGCTCCCCTGGCCGGCAACTGGTCGAGATTGGCGATGTTCTCGATGCCGAAGCGCCCGCCGGGCAGCCACGAGAAATGCACCGCGAAATCGGCCGAATTTCCGGGGTCGAGCGACAGCGTGTCGACCGCGATCGAGGCCGCGCCCAGTTCGGCGAGGTAGTCCGTCGCCTCCTTCGAGAAGCCCGGGAAGGCGAAGGCGCCCTCGGCCGTGTTGCGGAAAGACGGATCGCCGACCTTCGCCGCCCAGCCCGAATGCATCGCCACGCAGGCGCCCGCCGGGATGTCGCCATTGGCGGAAATCCAGGCGTCGACGTCTTCCCGCATCACCATCGCGTTGGCGTCCTCGGCCGCCTTCGCGGTCAGGTCAAGCACGCAGAGCGGCGCCACGAGGTTCTCCACCGCCAGGTCGGCGACCGACGCCCCGTCCTTCGAGAAGTGCAAGGGCGCGTCGATGTGGGTGCCGGTGTGTTCGTAGATGGTCAGCTTCCAGAGCTGGTAGCCCGACTTGTCGATGTTCACCGCTTCCTCGAAGAGGATGCCGGGATTGCCGTCGAAGGTCGGGAAGCTCCCGTCATAGGCGTGGGTCAGGTCCACCGCCCTTCCGCTCGCCTGCGCCAGCGCCGCCCGCGCCGAGCCCATCCCGGCCGCCGCACCGGCCAGCCCCACCGCCGCCGCGCCCCGGAAGAGGTCGCGCCGCGACAGCATGGATTTCCGCACACCCTCGATCACGCAGGCATGACACATCGCTTTTCCTCCTTTTTCATGCCCCGGTCTTTGCATCCGGGTGCCGGCGCGAGCCTAGCAGAGCCGCCCGCCGCCTGCGCGGGAATTTTTCGCCCTCGCCCGCGCCAGGCGATGGAAAGCCGGCGTGGAACACGCTAGGGCAGGACCATGACCCGGATCACCCTTCGCCGCCCCGACGACATGCACCTGCATCTGCGCGACGGCGCGATGCTTCAGGCCGTGCTGCCGGAAAGCGCCCGCCACTTCGCCCGCGCCATCGTCATGCCGAACCTCGTGCCGCCGGTCGTGACGGGCGCCGAGGCGGCGGCCTACCGCGACCGCATCACGGCCGCCGTGCCCGAGGGCTTCGCGTTCGAACCCCTGATGACGCTCTACCTCACCGAGGCGACCGATCCCGCCGACGTTGCCGCCGCGGCGGCGTCGGGCCTCGTGAAGGCGGTCAAGCTCTACCCCGCCGGCGCCACGACCAACTCGCAGTCGGGGGTCCGCGATTTCGACAAGGTGCGCGGCGTTCTCGAAAGGATGGCCGCAATCGGCCTGCCGCTCTGCGTCCACGGCGAGGTGACCGACCCCTCCGTTGACATTTTCGACCGCGAGGCGATCTTCATCGACCGCGTTCTCGAACCGATCCGGCGCGCCACCCCCGGCCTGCGCGTGGTGATGGAGCACATCACCACGAAGGAGGGCGTGGACTATGTCCGGTCGCAGGGCGACGACATGGCCGGAACGATCACCACGCATCACCTGATCATCAACCGCAACCACATCCTCGCCGGCGGCATCCGCCCGCATTACTACTGCCTGCCCGTGGCCAAGCGCGAACATCACCGACTGGCGCTCCGCGCCGCCGCAACGCGGGGCGGCGGGCGCTTCTTCCTCGGCACCGATTCAGCGCCTCACCCCGACCATCTGAAGGAACATGCCTGCGGCTGCGCAGGCTGCTTCACCGCGACCAACACCATGGCGATCCTCGCCCATGTCTTCGAGGAGGAGGCCGCGCTCGACCGGCTGGAAGCCTTCACCTCGCTCGACGGCGCGGCCTTCTACGGGTTCGCGCCGAACCAGGGCACGATCACGCTGGAGAAGCGCGACACCCCCGCCCGCTGGCCCGAAAAGATCGACACCGGCGCCGGCCCGGTGACGGTCTTCGACCCCGGCTTTCCGGTCCATTGGGAGGTTGTCGATTGATCTTTCAGTGTGGCCGAAATACTCCCGCCGGAGGCTCCCGCGGCCGATGCCGGACGCTCCGCGGGGAGTATTCGGACCACAGTGAAACGAGAAAGGCAGCGCCATGATCCCCAGTGCCTTCCCCCCGAAAGAAGAGATCGCCCGCCTGACCGCGCGGATGCTGCTGGAGATCGAGGCGGTGCATTTCAATGCAGCCGAGCCCTTCACCTTGGCCTCGGGGCTCCCCTCGCCGACCTATATCGACTGCCGCAAGCTCATCAGTTTCCCGCGCATCCGCTCCACGCTGATGGATTTCCTCGCCGGCACGGTGATGCGCGAGGCCGGGTTCGAGGCCTTCGACAACGTCGCGGGCGGCGAGACGGCGGGCATCCCCTTCGCCGCGCTCGTGGCCGAGCGTCTGGCGCTGCCGATGACCTATGTCCGCAAGAAGCCCAAGGGTTACGGCCGCAACGCCCGAATCGAGGGGACGATGGGCGAGGGCCAGCGGGTGCTCCTGGTGGAAGACCTGACGACCGACGGCGGCTCGAAGCTGAGCTTCGTGGACGCGATCCGCGACACCGGGGCGACCTGTGCCCATACGGCGGTTATCTTCTACTACGGCATCTTCCCCGAGACGGTCGAGACGCTCGGCCGGCATGGCGTGAAGCTGCATTACCTCTGCACCTGGTGGGACGTGCTGGCAGAGGCGCGCGAATCGGAAGCCTTCGACCGCGCGACCCTGGACGAGGTCGAAGCCTTCCTGACCTCTCCGCGCCCCTGGCAGGCGGCGCGGGCCGGAAGCTGACGCCGCGTCGGCGGGACGCAGCCGCAACCGCAGGACGAACCGCCAGCCAGAGATTGACAGCGGCACGGATGATTCCCCATCATCTTGTGGTTCCGCGCTTATCCACCGCTCATCCACAGCGATATACAATTTGCGCCGGCGAGCCGGATGGCGCATATCCCATCGCCGACGACGGGGGACAGAATGACAGAAGTTGCGACGGTCCGGGCGGTCACGGTTGGCCCGGAAAAGGAGACGATTCCGCACAGCATCGAGGCCGAGCAGCAGCTTCTCGGCGCGATTCTGACCAACAACGACATCTACGACCGGATCGCGGCGCTGGTGAAGGCCGAGCATTTCTTCGAGCCCGTGCACCAGCGCATCTTCGAGATCGCGGTGGCGCGGATCCAGCGCAACGCGCTTGCATCGCCGGTGACGCTCAAGAGCTACCTTGAGGATGACGAGGGGCTCAAGGGGCTTGGTGGGCCGGCCTATCTCGCCCGGATCGCCGGCGCCGCCATCTCGGCCTATGCGGCGCGCGACTACGCGCAGATGATCTATGAACTCGCCGTGCGGCGGGAGCTCATGCGGCTCGGCCAGGACATTACCGACCGCGCCCGACGGGTCGCGGTGGACAGCGATCCCAAGGAGCAGATCATCGAGGCCGAGCAACGGCTCTACACGCTGGCCGAACAGGGCACCGCGGAAAAGGGCTTCGTCTCGTTCCTGAAGGCCACGACGGAGGCGGTGCAGACCGCGCTTGCCGCCTACCAGCGCGACGGGGCGCTTTCGGGCATCTCGACCGGGTTCGTCGACATGGACAAGAAACTCGGCGGGCTGCACCCCTCCGACCTCCTTATCCTCGCCGGCCGCCCCTCGATGGGCAAGACCTCGCTCGCCACCAACATCGCGTTCAACATCGCGAGGACCTACAAGCGCGGCACGCGTCCGGACGGCACCGAAGGCGCGGTCAACGGCGGCGTGGTGGGCTTCTTCTCGCTCGAGATGTCGGCCGAACAGCTCGCCACCCGGGTCCTCTCCGAAGCCTCCGAGGTCCCGTCGGAGCAGTTGCGCCGGGGCGACATGACCGAAGCCGAGTTCCGCCGCTTCGTCGAGGCCGCGAAGGCGCTGGAAACCTGTCCCCTCTATATCGACGACACGCCCGCCCTGCCGATCTCCCAGGTCGCCGCGCGCTGTCGCAGGATGAAGCGGACGCACGGACTCGACGTCGTCTTCGTCGACTACCTCCAGCTTCTGCGCGGCACCGGCAAGGGCGACAACAGGGTCCAGGAGATCGCGGAGATCTCCATGGGGCTCAAGGCCCTGGCGAAGGAACTCTCGATACCCGTCGTGGCGCTTTCGCAGTTGTCCCGCCAGGTCGAGAGCCGCGACGACAAGCGCCCGCAACTTTCCGACCTGCGCGAGTCGGGCTCGATCGAGCAGGACGCCGACGTGGTGATGTTCGTGTTCCGCGAGGAATACTACCGCGAGCGCGAGAAACCGGGCGATCACGACCTCGAAGCCATGGCCAAGTGGCAGGAGGTCATGGAGCAGGTCCACGGGCGCGCCGAGGTGATCATCGGCAAGCAGCGCCACGGGCCGATCGGGACGGTGGAACTCAGCTTCGAGGGCCGCTTCACCCGCTTCGGCAATCTCGTGAGACCCTGGCAGCAAGGGCAGGATGGGTTCTGACCCGCGCGCGCGCACACCCCGCGCGAAAGTGACTGGACAGCCGCCGCCGCGCGCCGGACGCTTCGCTCATGCGCGTCGTTTTCGTCTTGCTGACTGCCCTTGCCGTGCTGGCCTCCGCCGGGCGGGCCGAGGAGGTCGACCTGGAGCTCCTGCTCCTGGTCGACGTCTCCCGCTCGATGTCTCCGGCCGAACTGGAAATCCAGCGCCGTGGCTATGCCGAGGCGCTGAAGAGCGACGCGGTGGCGACCGCGCTCGGGCGGACGATGACGGGGCGGATCGCGCTGGCTTACGTCGAATGGGCCGGCGAACATCGCCAGACGGTGGTGCGTGACTGGACGCTGGTCGCGGGGCGCGAGGACCTCGGCGCCTTCGCCGCGACGCTTCTCGAAGCCCGCACGGTCACGCAAAGCCGAACCTCCATCGCCTCGGCGCTGCGCGCGGGCGCCTTCCTGATCGGCGCGAACGAGTTCGATGGGCTCCGCCGCGTCATTGACATCTCGGGCGACGGTCCCAACAATCAGGGCGGTCTCGTGACCCTCGCCCGCGACGGGGTCCTCGCCGAGGGCATCACGATCAACGGCCTGCCGCTGATGACCCATGACGGGCGGGGTGCCATCTGGCGGCTCGACGACCTCGACACCTACTACGCCCGTTGCGTCATCGGCGGGCCCGGCGCCTTCGTCCTGCCGGTGACCGACTGGCGCGACTTCACCGCCGCCGTCACCCGCAAGCTCGTGCTCGAGATCGCCGGCGCGCCGTCCGAGCGGCTGATCCGCATCGAGGCCGCGGCGCCTTACGACTGCGAGATCGGCGAGAAGATCTGGCAGCGGAACCGGAACTTCCGCGACATTCCCTGAGCGTCTGCAAAGCGCTTGCCTCCGCCCTGCGTGCCTGCCAAAAGACCGGCCATGGCGCAGGCAGTCCTCACCATCGACCTCGACGCGGTCACCGCCAACTGGCGCGCGCTCGCGGCCCTTGGCCATGCCGAGGCAGGCGCGGTGGTGAAGGCCGATGCCTACGGCCTGGGCGCGGACCGCGTCGCCCGCGCGCTTGCCCGCGCCGGCGCGCGGCGCTTCTTCGTCGCCGAGGCCGCCGAAGGCGCCCGCCTGCGCGAGGCGCTGGGCCCGGAGCCGGAAATCCTTGTCTTCACCGGCCACATGGCGGGCGATGCCGAGGCGCTGGCAGCGGCGCGGCTCGTTCCGATGCTCAACTCGCCCGAACAGGTGCGCCGGCATCTCGACGCCCTGCCGGGCCATCCGTTCGGCGTGCAGCTCGATACCGGCATGAACCGCCTGGGGATGGAGGACACCGACTGGCGCGCGCTCGCCCCCGGCCTTCTCGCCAGCGGGCCGAGGGTCCTCATGTCGCACCTCGCCTGCGCCGACGAACCGGATCATCCGATGAATGCGGCGCAGCTTCGGACCTTCCGCCGCATGACCGGCGGCACGGGTGTGCCCCGCTCCTTCGCGGCGACGGGCGGGATCCTTCTCGGGCCGGAATATCACTTCGAAGTCACCCGCCCGGGCGTCGGCCTCTACGGCGGCGCCCCCTTTGCCGAGGCCCGCCCCGTGGTGCGGCTGTCGCTTCCGGTGGTGCAGGTCCGCGACGTGGCGCCCGGCGAAACCGCGGGCTACGGCAACGCCTGGACCGCAACCCGCCCCTCGCGCGTCGCCACCCTCTCCTCCGGCTACGCCGACGGCCTCTTCCGCTCGATGTCGGGGCGCGCATCCGTCTTCGCAGGCGACACCGCCTGCCCGCTCGTCGGCCGCGTCTCCATGGACCTGATGGCGGCCGATGTGACCGATCTCGACGAGGTGCCCGAAGCCCTCGACATCCTCGGCGCGCACCAGGGCGTCGACGCCCTCGCCACCGCCGCCGGCACCATCGGCTACGAGGTCCTGACCGCGCTCGGCGCCCGCTACGCGCGGCGCTACAACGAGGCGGCGGCATGAGCATTCTCGCCCCGGTCGCGGCGATCGGCCGCCTCGTGCTCGGCGGGCTCGCCACGCTCGGGCGGCTCGCGCTCTTCGGGGTGGAAGCCGTGAGCCACCTCTTCCGCCCCCCCTTCTACCCGAAGGAGTTCCTTCACGCGCTGATGCAGATCGGCTGGTTCAGCCTGCCGGTCGTCGGCATGACGGCGCTTTTCACCGGCGGGGCGCTCGCCTTGCAGATCTACGCGGGCGGCGCGCGCTTTTCGGCCGAAAGTGTCGTGCCCTCCATCGTCGCCATCGGCATGGTGCGCGAACTCGGGCCCGTTCTCGGCGGGCTGATGGTCGCGGCGCGCGTCGCCTCCTCCATCGCCGCCGAGATCGGCACGATGAAGGTGACCGAGCAGATCGACGCGCTGGTGACGCTGTCCACCCACCCGATGAAGTACCTCACCGTGCCGCGCGTCCTTGCCGCCACCCTTGCGGTGCCCGTGCTCGTCGCCGTGGGCGACTCGATCGGCATCTTCGGCGGCTACCTCGTCGGGGTGAACCGGCTCGGATTCAACCCGGCGACCTATCTCAAGAACACCCGCGAATTCCTCGAATGGTCCGACATCGCATCGGGCCTCTGGAAGGGCGCGGCCTTCGGCTTCATCGTCGCCTTGATGGGCTGCTTCTACGGGATGCATTCGGGCCGCGGCGCGCAGGGCGTCGGCCGGGCCACCAAGTCTGCCGTGGTCGCCGCCTCGGTCCTCATCCTCGCCACCAACTACATCCTGACGGAGGTCTTCTTCTCCGCATGATCACGCTCACGGACGTTCACAAGGCCTTCGGGTCGAACCGCGTGCTAAGGGGGGTCAACCTGACCATCCCCTCGGGCGAAAGCATGGTGATCATCGGTGGCTCCGGAACGGGAAAATCCGTTCTTCTCAAGTGTATCCTCGGGCTTGTTCACGCTGACACCGGCTCCATCACGCTCGACGGCGAGGATGTCGAAACCGCCTCGCGCGACACCTTCCTCGCGCGATTCGGGATGCTCTTCCAGGGGGGCGCGCTCTTCGATTCGCTGCCGGTCTGGCAGAACGTCGCCTTCCGGCTCCTGCGCGGTTCCCTGAAGCGACCGAAGGACGAGGCCCGCGCCATCGCCATCGAGAAGCTGCGCCGCGTCGGTCTGAAACCCGAGACGGCGGACCTCTTCCCGGCAGAGCTCTCGGGCGGGATGCAGAAGCGCGTGGGCCTGGCCCGTGCCATCGCCGCCGAGCCCGAGATCATCTTCTTCGACGAGCCCACGACCGGCCTCGACCCGATCATGGCCGGCGTCATCAACCAGCTCATCCGCGAGATCGTGACCGAGATGGGTGCGACCGCGATGACCATCACCCACGACATGTCCTCCGTCCGCGCCATCGCCGACCGCGTGGCGATGCTCCATGACGGCGTCATCCAATGGACCGGACCCGTCACGGAAATGGACGCGACGGCGGATCCTTACGTCCAGCAGTTCATCCACGGCCGGGCCGAGGGGCCGATCGAGGCCGTGCGCTGAATGGTGCCGACTGGCGGCGCCGGGACGGACACAGTTCCGCCCGATTGCGCCGCCAAAATTGACTTCCTGCCCCGCAAGGCCCTAGGGTCGGCACATCTGGATGGGGCTGGAGGCGAGACATGGCTTCGGCTCAGGGCGTCTGGCCCGCATTTCTTCTGCTCGCTGCCCTGTTCGTGGTTCCGCCGGCGGTCAGCCTGGGAGCGGCCCTGCGTCGGGTCGGATCGTTGCGCCGCCGCGGCCTGCAACCCTCGCCATGGCTTCAGGCCGGCGCGGCTTTCTCCGTCGCGACGATCGCCATCAACACCCTGGTCCTTGCCGTGACACTCTGGCGGGCGGGCGACGGTGGCCTCACGCTCGGTCGCGGCCATGTGCTGGCTGCGGTCCTCGCCTGGGTCTCTTTCTGGATCTGGATCGCGATGCTGATCTTCCTGCGCCGGCGGCGTCAGCATGCCACCTACTGAGGCTCTTGGTGCGTAGAGGGTGCCAGTGTAGAAGCGCGGCCATGCTGCGCGCTGCCAACCTCTCGCTTCTCCTGCTCTTTCCGGTCTCGTGGTTCGCGCCGCTCCTCCGGGCCGGGCTCCTGCCCTTCTTCGATCTCGACGAGGTTTCCGTCGTCACCGGGCTTCAGGCGCTCTGGGAAAAGGACGTGGCGCTCGCCCTTCTGGTCACCTTCCTCGCCATCTTCGCCCCCTATCTCAAGACCATCGGCCTCGCCCTGGTGCAGTTCCGCCTCGCCTCGCCACGCCTTCTTGGCGCGCTGCACCTGCTCGGCCGGCTCGCCATGGCCGATGTCTTCCTCATCGCGCTCTACATCGTCATCGCAAAGGGCGTGGGCGTCGGCCGGGTGGAGACCGCCTGGGGCCTCTACCTCTTTACCGGCTGCGTGCTGGCGAGCCTCGCCATCTCGCACCTCACGGATCGCGCCCGCAGGCCGGTTTCAGCCCGCTGACGCCTGCTTTCCCGCCGCGAATTCCCCTGCCGCGCGCGCATCCCCCGCGGCGGGGCGGCCCCCTCACCCCTTGCCGGCCTGCGCGCCTTCGGGCAGGAAGGGCGCATGGCGAAACCTGCCCCCTCCTCGTTCACCTGCACGGCATGCGGCGCCAGCCACAAGAAATGGGCGGGACGCTGCGAAGCCTGCGGCGCCTGGAACTCCATCGTCGAGGAGGCGCCCCTGTCCGACGGGCCCGCCAGCCGCACCCTCGGGGCCGCCAAGGGCCGGATGGTCGCGCTGACGACGCTCGCCACGGAGGAGGCGCCGCCCCCGCGCGCCGCGTCGGGACTTGACGAACTCGACCGCGTCCTCGGCGGCGGGCTGGTCCCGGCCTCGGCGATCCTCGTCGGCGGCGACCCCGGCATCGGCAAGTCCACCCTGCTCTTGCAGGCCGCCGCAAGTTTCGCCCGCAAGGGCTTGTCCTGCCTCTATGTTTCCGGCGAGGAGGCCGCGGCACAGGTGCGGATGCGGGCCGAACGGCTCGGCCTCTCGGATGCGCCCGTCCGGCTTGCGGCCGAGACCAACCTGCGCGACATCCTGACGACGCTCGACGCCACCCGCCCCGACCTCGCGATCATCGATTCGATCCAGACGATGTGGGCCGACCATGTGGAGGCCGCGCCTGGCTCGGTCTCGCAGGTCCGCTCGGCGGCCCACGAACTGGTCAGTTTCGCCAAGCGCCGCGGCACGGCCGTCGTGCTCGTCGGCCACGTCACCAAGGAAGGCCAGATCGCCGGCCCCCGTGTGGTCGAGCACATGGTCGATACGGTCCTCTACTTCGAGGGGGAGCGCGGCCACCAGTTCCGCATCCTGCGGGCGGTGAAGAACCGCTTCGGCCCGGCCGACGAGATCGGCGTCTTCGAGATGACCGGCGGCGGCCTCGCCGAGGTCGCCAATCCGTCGGCGCTCTTTCTCTCCGAACGCGGCCAGGCGACGCCCGGATCGGCCGTTTTCGCCGGGATCGAGGGCACCCGGCCGGTGCTGACCGAAATCCAGGCTCTCGTCGCGCCCTCGCCGCTCGGCACGCCGCGCCGCACCGTGGTCGGGCTCGATGCCGGCCGCCTCTCCACCATCCTCGCCGTTCTGGAGTCCCGCTGCGGCATCCCCTTCGCCGGGCTCGACGTCTTCCTGAACGTCGCGGGCGGGATGCGCGTCTCGGAACCCGCGGCCGATCTCGCGGTGGCGGCGGCCCTTCTGTCCGCGCGCGAGGACGTGGCGCTGCCCGCCGACATGGTCGTCTTCGGCGAAATCAGCCTGTCGGGCGCCCTGCGCCCCGTCGGTCAGGCGGAAAACAGGTTGAAAGAGGCGCAAAAACTTGGTTTCTCACAGGCGGTCGCTCCGGAACGGTCGAGGATCGAGACCGGCGACGGGATGCGGGTGCGCCAGATGCCCGATCTCACCACGTTTGTCGGCGAGATGTTCGCCGCGGGCTGAGAACGAGGAGCGAGGGCATGGAAGGCTTTACCATCGTCGATGCAGTTGTGGCCGTCATCATCCTGATGTCGGCGATCCTGGCCTACAGCCGCGGGTTCGTGCGCGAGGTACTCGCCATCGCCGGCTGGGTTGCCGCGGCCGTGCTCGCCTTCATCTTCGCGCCGCAGGCCGAGCCGCTGGTCAAGCAGATCCCGGTTCTCGACAAGTTCCTGGGTGACAGCTGCGAACTGTCGATCATCGCCGCCTTCGCCGGAGTCTTCGCGCTCTCCCTCATCGTCATGTCGATCTTCACGCCGGTCTTCGCCTCGGCCGTCCAGCGCTCGGCCCTCGGCGGGATCGACCAGGGGCTCGGCTTCCTCTTCGGCGTCCTCAGGGGCATCCTTCTCGTTGCGGTCGCCTTCGTCGTCTATTCGCGCGTGCTTTCGGGCTCGACCGTGCCGGTGGTGGACAACTCGCAGTCGGCCAAGATCTTCGCCTCGCTCGAACAGCGTCTGAACCAGGAGGTGCCGCAGGATGCGCCGGGCTGGATTCTCGCGCGTTACCAGGAACTTGTCGGCGACTGCGGCGCGCCGACCCAGACGGCGCCGGCCACCGGCACCGAGGATGCCGCGACGGACGGAACAGGCGCCAAGACCATCACGCCCCCCTCGAACTGACCGAGTTCGCGGCATCCCTTCGTGACGCGGGCGTGACATGCGGCGCGGTTGCCCCTAAATGAGGGGCGACTCCCTGCCCGGATTCGGAGACAGCGCGATGCGCCGACACCTCGCCCACCCCTTCGACGATGACAAGCTGAAGGAAGAATGCGGTGTCTTCGGCGTCATCGGCGTGAATGACGCGGCAAACTTCGTGGCGCTCGGCCTTCACGCACTCCAGCACCGCGGCCAGGAGGCAGGCGGCATCGTCAGCTATGACGCGGCCGAAGGCTTCAACAACGCCAAGCGTTTCGGCTATGTCCGCGACAACTTCACCAAGGCCGACGTCATGGCGACGCTGCCCGGCAGCCTCGCCATCGGCCATGTGCGCTATTCGACCGCCGGCTCGAAGGGCGCCACGGCAATCCGCGACGTGCAGCCCTTCTTCGGCGAATTCGCCATCGGCGGCTGTGCCATCGCCCACAACGGCAACCTGACGAACGCCGCCCAGCTCCGCCAGCAACTGATCGAGCGGGGCGCCATCTTCCAGTCCTCGTCGGACAGCGAATGCATCATCCACCTCATGGCGAGGTCGATGCAGAAGACGCTTGCCGAGCGGATCAAGGACGCGCTTCGGGCGGTGGAGGGCGCCTTTTCCGTCATCGCCATGACGCGGACCAAGCTCATCGGCGTACGCGATCCGCTTGGCGTGCGCCCGCTCGTTCTCGGCAAGGTCGGCGACGGCTTTGCCCTCTCGTCCGAGACCTGCGCGCTCGACATCATCGGCGCAGAGTTCGTCCGCGAGGTCGAGCCCGGCGAGATGGTGGTGATCGAACATGGCAAGATCGCCTCGTCGCGCCCCTTCGCGCCGTCGAAATCGCGCTTCTGCATCTTCGAGCATGTCTATTTCTCGCGACCCGACTCGATCCTCGGCGGCCGCTCGGTCTACGAGACGCGCCGCCAGATCGGCGTGGAGCTTGCGCGGGAGGCGCCGGTGGATGCCGATCTGGTCTGCCCTGTCCCCGACTCGGGCACGCCCGCGGCGATCGGCTACGCGGCCGAGTCGGGCATCCCATTCGGCCTCGGCATAACCCGCAACCAGTACATGGGCCGCACCTTCATCGAGCCGACCGAGCAGATCCGCAACATGGGCGTGCGGCTCAAGCTGAACGTGAACCGGGCGCTGATCCGCGGCAAGCGGGTGATCCTCGTGGACGATTCGGTCGTCCGTGGCACGACGAGCCGCAAGATCAAGGACATGATCATGGAGGCCGGCGCGGCCGAGGTGCATTTCCGCATCGCCTCCCCTCCGACCGCATGGCCCTGCTTTTACGGCGTCGACACGCCCGACCGCGACAAGCTCCTCGCCGCCACCATGTCGGAGGACGAGATGCGCGACTGGATCGGCGTCACGAGCCTGAAATTCGTCTCGCTCGACGGGCTCTACCGCGCCGTGGGCGAGGCCGCGGGCCGCGACGGCACCTGCCCGCAATACTGCGACGCCTGCTTCTCGGGCGACTACCCGGTGGCGCCGGCGGACCAGATCGCAAAAGGTTTCGAGATGAAGGCGGCGGAGTGAGCGGCACCGGCCCGATCCGCTACCGTCCCCACCATTTCCTCTGTTCGCTGGGCTTCGAGGGCAAGGGCTATTCCGACTCCTTCACGGCGAACATGGACGCGATCGTCATGGGGCGGCTGCGGGCGACAGGCGGCGATACGACGGTGATCGTGGTGACGGGAGCGACCGACGACATCTGCGCCCCCTGCCCCAAGCGCCGGGGACGGCTTTGCACCAACGAGGCGAAGATCAGGGTTCTCGACCGCGCCCATGCCGCCGCGCTCGATCTTCAACCGCGCGAAGTGCTGACCTGGGGCGAGGCCAAGGCACGGATCCGCGACAACGTGCCGCCGGGGCGCCTGAAGACACTCTGCGCGGGGTGCGAATGGGAACCCTACGGCATGTGCGAGGCCGCACTTGGCCGGCTTCACGCCGAGGAAGGTTGAGCAAAGCAAAACGCCGCGCCCCTTGGGGCGCGGCGTCCGGTCCCTTGCTGACCCGATCGGGATCAGGCCCTGCGCGACTTCAGCGCCGCCCAGCCGCCGGAAACGACAAGCGCCGCGATCACCGCCTTGACGGCATCGCCGAGAAGGAAGGGCGCCATGTACCAAGTCCAGACCGAGGCGAAGCTGTCCGCACCCCACTTCGCGGTGTCGAGGCCGACGAGGTCCGCCAGCACCATCGCCCAGGCGACCCCCGGCACGTAGAGGAGCGCCGAGGCGGCCATCGCCACCAGCGCGGTCGCGACCACGCCCTTCACGC